>JAUIGT010000134.1 GCA_030432615.1 Verrucomicrobiia bacterium | reverse complement strand
GGCGAGGCACGAGGAGGACGCGATGCGGGCATCGCAACCGACGAGCAACGAAGCAACCGGGGAGAACCGACCCGAATCTCCGAGAAACGCCGAAGGCTGAATCCCCTTTTTGCCTTCCCTGAATCGTCAGGTGATTTCTTGGATTTGGTATGAGACTTTCTCAGTGCGCGGTGGCGGCTGCCCCGCTGTCCGGCATGAAATAGAAGACCACGGCGAGGATGGCGTAGACGGCGAGCAGGAGGATGCCCTCGAGCCAGTTCGATTTCCCGTCGCCGGCGATCTGGCTGGTGATGGCGACCGCGAGGGCCACGGCGATGACTTCCGGCAGGGAAAAGACCAGGTCCATCGGCTGCGGGGCGAAGAAGTAGCTGGCGATCACCAGCACCGGCGCGACGAAGAGCGCGACCTGGATGCTGGAGCCGATGGCGATGCCGAGGCTGAGGTCCATCCGGTTCTTCAGCGCCATGAGGATGGCGGTGCTGTGCTCGGCGGCGTTCCCGATCACCGCGACCACGATGACCCCGACGAAGACATGGCTCATGCCGAGCGTGTCGGCGGCGTGCTCGACGGTGCCGACGAGGATCTCGCTGATCCAGGCGACCAGGGCGGTGGCGACCAACAGGACCGCGAAGGCCACGGGCAGCGGCCAGACGCTGTGAATGGCGTGGTCGCGACGGACGCCCTCGTTCTCATCGACGCTGTGCCCGTGGCCGGCGAAGTAGTGCTTGTGGGTCTTGAGCGAGAACCAGAGCCCGAGCGCGTAGGCCACCAGCAGGATGATGGAAATGTCGAGGCTGAGGGCCGATTCGCTGCGAACCGCCGAGGGGCCGGCGGAATGGTGGAAGGCGGCCGGGGCGATGAGGGCGATGGCGGCCAGGGTCAGCAGGGTCGACTGGGTGCGGGCGCCGACGCCGTTGAAGGTCTGTTCCTTGAACTTGAACCCGCCGGCCAGCAGCGAGGCGCCGAGAACGAGGAGGATGTTGCCGATGATGGAGCCGGTCAGCGAGGCCTTCACGATCTCGTCGAGCCCCTTGCGCATGGCCATGAAGGCGATGATCAACTCGGCGGCGTTGCCGAAGGTGGCGTTGAGCAGGCCGCCGATGCCCTCGCTGGTGCGCTCGGCGAGGTGCTCGGTCGCCTTTCCCATCCAGCCGGCCAGGGGAATCACCGCGACGCAGGCGGCGATGAAGGTCCAGGTTTCCTTGCCCGGTCCCCCGAAATCGAGAATCACGGTGATGGGCACGAAGACCAGCAGCCAGTTGAGGGACGGTTTGAGCAGGGCTTTCATCGGCGGGCGCGGGCGGGTGAGGTTATTAAAGGGAGGGGCGCGGGGATTTGCAAGGTGACGATGTCGCCCTTCGTCCGTAACGTGAAGGTCTCCCCGGCGTTTCCGGCCCCTTCCTTTTCCTCCGCTTTTCCATGTCCGTTTTTCTCCACCAACTCGAGACGCACGTGCCGCGTCACGCCTACCCGCAGAGTTTCGCCCGGGACCTGATGAAGTCGTGGTTCGACGACCGGCGCACCCAGCGGCTGATCCACGCCATCTTCAATCGCTCGGGGATCGAGACGAGGCACAGCGTGTCCGGCGATTTCGTCGAGGGCGAGGAGGCGACCCTGTTCCGCACGGACGAGAGCGGGAAGCTGGTGTCACCGACCACCCAGGAGCGGAACGACCTCTACGCGGCGGACTCGCGGCGCCTGGCGGTGGAGCTGGGAAACAAGCTGCTCGACGCCTCGGACGAGTTCGGGCCGGAGGACGTGACCCACGTGATTTTCGCTTCCTGCACCGGGTTCTGCAATCCCGGTCCCGACTACTTCCTGGTGCGCGATCTCGGTCTGCGGGAATCCACGGAGCGCTACATCCTCGGATTCATGGGCTGCTATGCGGCCTTCCCGGCGTTGCGGATGGCGAAGCAGTTCTGCGAGGCCGATCCCGACGCGGTGGTCCTGGTGATGTGCCTGGAACTCTGCAGCCTGCATCTCCAGCCCAGCGGCGAACCCGACACCCTGCTGGCGAATTCCCTTTTCGCCGATGGCGCCGGGGCCGCGCTGGTGAGCGCGCGGGAACCGGCGGCGGGCGGCCACGGATTCCGGCTGGACGGATTTCAATCGGCCCTGGTTCCGGCCGGCGAGGCCGACATGGCCTGGGACATCGGCAATCACGGGTTCAACATCGTGCTCTCCAGCTACGTGCCGGAGATCCTGGGAACGGAGGTCGGCGGACTGCTGGCGGCGACCCTGGAAAAGGCGGGCATTGCCCTCGGAGACATCGATGCCTGGGCGGTCCATCCGGGCGGGCGGGCCATCCTCGACAAGGTCGCCGAGGGACTCGACCTGCCCGCCGAGACCATGGATGCACCGCGCGAGATCCTGCGGCGCTACGGCAACATGAGCAGCGCCACCATCCTGTTCGTGCTCAAGGAAATGCTGGAACGATCGACGGATCCGGCGAAGACCCTGGCGATGGCCTTCGGCCCGGGGCTGACGGTGGAGACGGCGCTGCTGGAGCGTTACTGATTCGGCGATGGCCGCGACAGGAGTCGCTGGCTTACGCCTTCAGCCAACTCACCACCGTGTCGACCATCGGCGCGAGTCCCTGCTCGGCGAAGACGTGGTTCACGCCGGGCAGTTCGACGAATTTCTTCGGCTCGTTGGCGCGGGCGAAAATCTCGCGGCTCTCCTCGATGGGAACGACGTCGTCGGCGTCGCCGTGGACCAGCAGCCACGGGACGTGGATGTCGGCGGCCTTGTCGAGAACGCTTTCGATGGCGTGCATGTCGTTGACGAAGGTCGAGGAAAGCGGGCAGTCCTCGTCTTCCCACATGAATCCCTCGTCGGGTTTCTCCTCGCCGAACTCGACGTCGCAGAACTTGGCGGTGTGCACCATGCCGGCGAGCGAGATGAGGCGGTTGATACGATCGTCGCTCGAGGCGCGGAGGACACCCACGGCGCCGCCCATGCTGTGACCGGCGTAGATGATTTCCTCGTAGCCGGCTTCCTTGGCGGCATCGATGACTGCGCCGAGATCACCGACTTCCTTGCTCACCGTGCTCTCGCGGAAGTCGCCTTCCGAATCGCCGTTGCCGGAAAAGGAAAAGCGCAACGCGGGATACCCGGCTTCGGCCAGCGCGTCCGCCAGACCCTCGGCCCAGGGGCGGTCGAGGTTCCCGGTCACGCCGTGGCCGATGAGCACGATCTTCGATTTGTCGGAGGCGTCGCCGTGGAAACGGTAGTCGATCTTTTCGCCGGAAGGATTGGTGATGGAGGAGTTCATGGCGGGAACGTGGGGCTGGGACGTGGAGCTTGGAGCTGAGAGAGAGAAAAGATCAGGGGTTGGGAATTCAGTCGGCCATGTCGCAGTCGAAGACCTTCACGGTGGCGAACCAGGCCTTGAAGTTGTCCACGAAGACATCGTGATCGGGATGGGCCTGGTAGGTGTCGTGATCCTCGACGGAGGCGAAGTCGAGAAACAAGGCGTAGTCGTAGTCGTTGTTCGTCACCGGGCGCTCCGGCGTGGCGGCGGGCTTGCCGAAGTTGCCGCGCTGGACGACGTCGATGTCGAAGAGGGCACGGAGGCCGCCTTCGAATTGCTGCTTTTGCTCGTTGGTGAGACCATCGACGAGCCAGAAATAGACGCTGTGTCGGACCATGGTTGAGGAAGTTTTCAGGATTCGGTTTTCAGGGTTCAGCCGGGACCGGAATGACCCTCAGCGGATCTTCCGGAGCAGGAAGGCGGGAAGGTCTTCGATCTTCATCCGTTCCTGGCTCATGGAGTCGCGCTCGCGGACGGTGACGGTGTCTTTCAGCTCGTCGCCGTTCTCGCCGAGCGTCTCGAAGTCGATGGTGATGCCGTAGGGCGTGCCGATCTCGTCCTGGCGGCGGTAGCGACGGCCGATGGCACCGCCCTCGTCGTAGAAGACGGGCATGAGCGGCTTGAGCAGATCGTAGACCTCGCGGGCCTTGGCCACGAGTTCGGGCTTGTTCTTGAGCAGCGGGAAGATCCCGGCCTTGATGGGCGCGATCTTCGGCGAGAAACGGAGCACCTCGCGTTTCTCCTCTTTGCCCTTCTCGTCGGTGATCGTCTCCTCCTCGTAGGCTTCGCAGATGAGGGCGAGCACGGTGCGGTCGCAACCGGCGCTGGGTTCGACGACGTGGGGAATGAGCTTTTCCTTGGTCTCCTCGTCGAAGTACTCCATCGGCTTCTTGCTGTGCTCCTTGTGCTTCGTGAGGTCGTAGTCAGTGCGGTAGGCCACGCCCTCGAGTTCCTGGATGCCGAAGGGGAAGTCGTATTCAATGTCGTAGGTCTTCTTCGAATAGTGGGCGCGCTCGCCATCGGGCACGTCGAGGATGTGGAGGTGCTCGCGGGGAATGCCGATTTCCTCGTAGAAGGAGAGGCGATCCTCGAGCCACTCGTCGGTGAGCCGAAGCCCGTCCTCCGGCTTGCAGAAATACTCGATCTCCATCTGCTCGAACTCGCGCGAGCGGAAGGTGTAGTTGCGCGGATTGATCTCGTTGCGGAAGGCCTTCCCGATCTGGGCGATGCCGAAGGGCAGCTTCACCCGGGAGGTCTCGAGCACGTTCTTGAACTGGACGAAGATCGACTGGGCCGTTTCCGGACGCAGGTAGGCGACGGCTTTCGGATCGTTGTCCTCGGCCGAGGCGCCCATGGTGGTCTGGAACATGAGGTTGAACTCGCGGGCCTCGGTCAGGAGGGAACCGGTCGCCGGATTGAAGCGGGTAGAGTCGGTGACTTCCTCGGTCGTCTCGCCCTGCAGTTCGAGTTTCTTCGGCGACACCTGGCCGTCCTTGAGGAACTGGCCGTAGTACTGCTTCGCGGTTTTCCGCGCCTTGTTCTCGTCCTCGCCCTCGCGAATCAGCACCGCGTAGGAGCGCTCGACGGAGAACCCGCTCTCCTCGTGAGTGGCTCCGGAGAAACGGAGGACGGTGCCGGATTGGGGCGTGATCTGGTCGGCGCGGAGCCGCTCCTTGGTCAGGAGGTCGTCGCACATGGGATCGGAGAAGCCACCGACATGGCCGGACGCCTTGAGCACGTCCTGGTGGGTGAGGATGGAACCGTCGAGGCCGACGATGTCGTCGCGGCCATGGACGTAGCGTCGCCACCAGAGGTCCTTGAGATTGCGCTTCAATTCCGCGCCGAGCGGACCGTAGTCCCAGCAGCCGTTGAGACCGCCGTAGATCTCCGCGGATTGGAAGATGAAACCACGGCGCTTGCACAGGGAGACGATCTTCTCCATCAGCGCGGTGTCGTGTTTTTCGGCGGTCTTGGGGTCACTCATGAGTTCGGCGAAGGTAGGATGTCCGGCGTGCCTGGTCCTTCGGGGCACGGGGCGGCAAAGAAACGCCCCGGACCTTTTTTCCGCAAGGCTTTTTCCCGAACCGCGGCGAGGGGCGAATCGGCGCCGTTCCTTTCGATCCCCCTTGACGCGTCAGGTGCGGTGCTCGTCGCTGTCGGGCATTCGAAACACGCGACACGGCATGACCAAATCGGCGACGCTCAAGGCGGACGGCGTGGCGGACCGGTGGAGAAAACTCCGCCGGGTTCGGCCCGCTGCGTGGCTTTTGGTCGGACTGGTCGGTTTCCTCGGTTTTCCCTGGTGCCCGATGGCCCTGCGGTGGCCTTTGCGGGGACTTATCCTGGTGGCGGGCATGCTGGCGATCGGCGGAGCGGTGGGACGAATTCGGGAGGCGGTGCCGGCGCGGCGACCGAGAGCCGTGGCCGGGTCGGTGGCCGTTTTCTCCGGCGCCGCGCTGGTCGCCTTGACTGCGGCGCCGGTACTGGAGGTGATCAGGGAACAGCGTGGGGGAAGAATGGACCGCCTTTCCTCCACCGTCTCGCTGGAGCGGGTGAACGCCCTGCGCGAGGAGTTGGAAAAGCGCGGGGTCGAACTGGCGGTCTTCGCGCTCCCCGAGTTTCGCCACGTTTTCCAGGAGCAGAAAAGCTCGCGGCAGCCACCGCTGTGGCTGGAGCGCTTTCGCCGGGAGCGGGCGCTCGACGGAATGCGGCAGGAGGGAATCGAGGTGCTGGACCTGCGGCCGCTTTTCGAGGAGCACGCGGCCAGTCGAAGCGCCTGGGAGGACGACGAGATTCACCTGGAACGTGCCACCACGAGCCGGATCGCGCAGTCATTGGCGGGGCGCCTGGAAACGCTCGGCTGGGAACCGCCCGATCTCGAGGGGCGAAAGATCATCCTCATGGGCAACTGCTTCGCGGGGCAGTTCGCCGAGGAGATGCGCAAGAACCTGCCGGACTGGGGCGCGACGCGCGGCCTGACCGCCCTGGGAGATCGGGGGCGGGTGGCCAACCAGCTCTTCCTCTTTCCCGAGGAATACCTCGCCGGGGTGCGTACGGTGGTGTGGGTGATGAGCTACGACCTGTTGACCGCGCCGGCGCTTCCACCGCTGAGTTTCGAGCCTCGCATTGATGACGAGCAGACCCGCAAGGCCACCATTCGGCTGGATCGGGTGCTCGGCTGGGATCGGGAGGAGGGCGAGCGTAGGCTTCCGGATCTGCCCTATCCGGACGCCTTGGTCGAGGTCACCGGCCGGGTCTGGGAAAGCGAGCATTTTCCCCGGGAATCGACCGTGCTGGCCGTGGGACCGGGAATCGAGAATCGCGAGCTGCTGGCGCTGGGGCGAATGCGCTCCGGCAAACTGGTGCGACTCAACCTGTTGCCCTTCGAGTCCGTGGCGGCCCGGGATCGGGAAATCGCGCGGGCCTACGTGGTCAATCCCGGTGAGGAATTCCACCTCGATCGCTACTGGATCCACAGCTGGACCATCGTGCGTTGAGCGAAGCGGCCCCGATCGGGGGAGTTGACACCCGCGCGGCGAATCGGCACGGTGTCGGCATGTCCGATACACCCTCTAAAACCATCCTGACCCCGACCCGTCGCGACGTGCTCAAGACGGGTGGCCAGATTGCCGCCGCGTCCGCCTTGGCCGGCATCTCGATTCCCCATGTCCACGCCCAGGGCAACGAAGAAGTGAAGCTCTCGCTCATCGGCTGCGGCGGCCGGGGCACCGGCGCGGTGAAGAACGCGCTCTCGGTCTCGGGTTCGCTCGGGCCGCTCAAGCTGCACGCGATGGCCGATGTCTTCGACGACAAGCTGAATCGCAGTCACGAGGTCCTCTCGAAAGATCCCCAGGTCGGCGACAAGATCGACGTCTCCCCGGAGCGTAAATTCATCGGTTTCGACGGCTACAAGCACGCCATGGATGCCCTCAAGCCCGGCGATGTCGTCATTCTGACCACCCCGCTCGCCTTCCGTTGGCCCATGTTCCAGTATGCCATCGAGAAGGGCCTCAACGTCTTCATGGAAAAGCCGCTCCTGGCCGACGGATTCTCCGCGCGGAAGCTGCTGGAACTGAACAAGAAGGCCAAGGAAAAGAACCTCAAGGTCGGTGTTGGCCTCATGTGCCGCCACTGCAAGTCGCGCAACGAGCTGAAGAAGCGCATCGAGGACGGTGCCATCGGGGACATCACCCTGATGCGTTCCTACCGGATGCAGGGGCGCATCGGTTCCTGCTTCACCCCGCCCAACGACACCGGGATGCCGGAACTCCACTACCAGATCCGCAACTTCCACAGCTTCCTCTGGCTCAGCGGCGGCGCCTTCAGTGACTTCTTCATCCACGGCATCGACGAGATGTGCATGATGAAGGACGCCTGGCCGGTCAAGGCCCATGCCGTCGGCGGACGCCACTACAAGACGCTCGACATCAATGGTACCGAGGTCGAGGCGGTGGACCAGAACTTCGACAGCTACGGGGTCGAGTACACCTTCGAGGACGGCACCAAGGCCCAGTATTTCGGCCGCAACATGGCGGGCTGCAAACAGGAGTTCGCCGCCTACGCCCACGGAACCAAGGGCTCCGCGGTCATCTCCACCTCCGGTCACGTCCCGGCCCGCTCCCGGATCTATGCCGACCAGAATATCGACATGAACTGGCGCGGCATGCCCGACAACCTGGTCTGGGCGTTCCCGACCGGGCCGCGCGGCGCCAGTCTCGAGGGCAATCCCTACGACATCGAGTGGGAGGACCTCATGGAGGCCATCCGCAACGACACGCCCTACAACGAGGTCGATCGCGGTGTCGCCGCCAGTCTCGTCACCTCGATGGGCCGCATGGCCGCCCACACCGGGCAGGAGATCACCTATGATCAGATGCTCAACAGCGAGCACGTCATGGCTCCGGGCGTCGAAAACCTGACCATGGAGAGCGACTCGCCCCTCATGCCCGACGAGAACGGCCGCTATCCGAAGCCGGAACCCGGCATCAAGAAGGATCGGGAATACTGATTGCCTTCGTTGATCATCGACACCTTCACAGTCGCCGTTCGGGAGCTTCGTTCTCGGACGGCGGCTTTTTGTTTGGTGCGATCACGTCGTTTGACCGGTCGAAATCCAACCGCTAGGCTCGGGGTCCGATGAAGAATCCCGCCACCACCTCTCGCCGCCAGTTTCTCCAGTCCGCGACCGCCCTCGCCGCGCCCTATATCGGCTGGAAGACGACCGCCAACGGCCAGTCGCCCAACGAGGCGTTCAACTACGCCTGCTTCGGATCCAACGGGCGGGCCTGGGGCAATCTCACCTCGATGGCCGGGGTGCCCAACGCGAACCTGGTGGCGGTGGCGGAAATCGATCGGTCGCGCCTCGACCGGGTGTCGCGCGGTTTTCCCGACGCCAAGGTCTACGTCGATTGGCGGGAACTGCTCGACAAGGAAGCCGGCAACATCGACGCCATCCTCGTGGCCACGCCGGATCACCAGCACGCCCCCATCACCATGGGCGGGATGCAGCTCGGCAAGCATGCTTACTGCGAGAAGCCGATGACCCGCACCCTGCACGAGGCCCGGGCCATCACCGAGTTCGCCGAGGCCAACGGACTCGTCACCCAGATGGGCATCCAGGTCTCCTCCAGCAGCGGCAATCGCACCGCGGCCGACCTGTTGCAGAAAGGCATCGTGGGCAAGGTCACGGCGGTCCACAGCATGAACCCGAAATCCTGGGGCTCGATGTCGCCGCTGCCCGATCGCGAGGACCCGGTGCCCGAGGGGCTCGACTGGAACCAGTGGATCGGTGTCGCCAAGATGCGGCCCTACATTGAGCGCGAATTTCACCCCAGCAACTGGCGCAAGCGCATCGGCTACGGCACGGGCACCCTCGGCGACATGGGCTGCCACATCTACCACCCCTGGTGCGCCGGTCTCAACATGCCGGCCACGCTCTCGGTGACCTCGCATGGTCCCGGACCGGTCGATGCCGACAGTTGGCCGCTCAATGCCAAGGTGCATCACCGCATGAAGGGCAACGAGCTGACGGACGGCGATTTCGATTTCACCTGGTACGACGGCACCCAACTCCCGCCGGAAGCGGTGGCCGCCGCCGTGGGTGGAGCCGAGAATGTTCCCAAGAGCGGTTCGGTCGTCATCGGGACCACGGGAGCGCTCGTCATCCCGCACGGCGGAGGGGGCGCGCCGAAGATCTATCGCGATGGCAAGCCCAGCGACGAAGCCATCGAGGCCCTGCCCAACGACAATCACCACCAGAACTGGGTCGATGCCATCCGCGGGAAGATCAGCGAAAAACCGCGCGCCAATTTCAGCTACGCCGGCCCGATGACGGAGACGGTCCTGCTCGGGACCGTGGCCATGCGCCTGCCGGGCACGGAGTTGAAGTGGGATGCCGCCGCCGGCAAGTTCACCGGCAGCGACGCCGCCAACGCCATGATTCACGATGCCTACCGCGAGGGTTGGGAAGTGAAAGGGTTGTGAGATTTCCGTTTTCAGATTTCAGTTTTCAGCGGGTGGAAAGCCGTTGCCGGTTATGAGCGAACAATTGATCTCGAACCCGGCCGATCTTCGTCCGGACACTCCCTGGACGGACACGACCTGGGCCTGGCGGTCGGAGGAATCGCTGGTCGATCACACCACGCCGGCCCGGTTGTGCGTGGCGACTCTGCTGCCGTTTCGGGACGGAAAACCGGACTGGGAAGGGTTCGAGCGCAGCATCGCCTGGATGCTGAAATGTGGCGAGCATTACGGGGTGGACATGGCCTTCGTGCTCAACGCCGACACCGGCTACATCTTCAACCTGACTGCCGACCTCTACCGCGAAGTCATCGAGCGTTTTCGGGCCTCGTTTCCCGAGCCGCGCATCATCTGCGGCACCACCGCGCTGGGCGCGCTGGGGGACGAGTTCGATCGCGAGTGGTATCGGCCGCAGATCGAGATCGCCCAGAGTTTCGACAACGTGGAGGTCATGATCATGACTTCGCGTCAGCTCAATGCGCTCGAAGACGAAGCGCGTCGCGACGCCTATTTCTCCATCGCTGAAATGCTGACCGTACCCGGTATCGTGCACGCGCTGGAGCCGTCGTTCGTTCCGTGGGCGACTCCCTACGGTCCCTGGTTGCTTCACGAACTGGCCAATCATGAGAAATTCGTCGGCGGCAAGATCTCGACCCTCGACGAGCCTCATTTCCTCTACTGGGCGGCGATGTGCCGGGACCTCGGCCTGGATTTCGCGCCCCACAGCGGGGACGATTTCGGCATCGCCACCGCCATTCGACTGGGCCTGCCTCTCCTGATCGGCGCCGGTGTCAGCGCCTGCCCGCTGATCTGTGCCGCGCGGGATGCCTGGCTCTGCGACGCCGCGCCGGGCAAGAAGTTCCCCACCGGGTTGGGGGGCGACCATTTCGACAGCCGGGTCTACAAGTTGTTCGAGGCCTTCCAGTCGCTCGAGGACGCCGTCTTTCGACTCGATGACCAGGGCAGTGCCGCCGCCTACAAGCACTCCACCGCCCATGTCCTGAAGCTGCTGGGGCTGATCGATTCGGCTGAGGTTCATCCGGAGTGCGCCGACCGTCGGCCCGACGGGGAGGAGGGACGGATGCGCGAGGCCCTGAGGCGGCCCTTGCGGGTTGCCGAGCGGTTGGGGATTCCGTATTTCCAGATCGGCGAGTAGTTCTTGCGATTTGCATGACCCGTTGATCGCCAGGTGAAAATATAGCTTTGCAGGTTGCCTGTTTTGACTGGATTCGCTTAGGTTTTTTCGATAAATTTCAGCCTAACGGAAATACCGTGTTGATCCGCGAGATGGAGTGAATATCATCGAAGAAGCGCCCCCCTGCGCCCCCCTTCACTTCGCATCCAACCGTTCATGGCCGAGTCGGAATCCGATGTGGCGGGGACCGGTGTGTCCACGTCACAATTTGTCGTCACCCTCACCCCGCTGCATCGAGAGACGGCGGAGGTGACGGGCGTGCTCGAGCTGGGGCCGAGCCAACTGCCCTTCTTCTTCGGTCGCCGCCGACATCACAACGAAGGCGCGAGTCGACAGCCTCGAGGGGAGGGGATCCTCATCGATGATACCAAGCCGATCCAGGTCTCGCGCGACCACTGTGCCCTCGACGTGCGCGACGGAAAAGTCATTGTCGTCGATCGCGGCAGCACCCTGGGCACGATCATCGACAAGGTGAAGTTGGGCCGGAAAGTCGCCGTCTTCGAATTTCCCCTGGAGGAAGGGAAGCACCGGCTCGTGTTGGGTAACGTTCGCAGCCGTCACCGGTTTGATCTCGAAGTATCGTATGCGAAAGGCGAGAAGAAGGGAGGAAAGCGGGCCGGGAAACGAAAGGGCTAGGGTGGGTGGACAAATCCCCCGGCCGCCCGGCTTCGATGAAGGAGGGGGAAGAAAGCCAACGCCGTTCGACGCGCCTTGCCAGCCAAAAAATGGACTCGCGCCGAGCAGTCCGCCGATTTTTTCCCCACCCTGGTGAACGACGAAATCGGGAAAATCATCCCGCTTCCCGCCCTGGGGCTTGCCACGGGACCGCGGAATGGGTATCCCGGTAACGGTGATTGTGAGCCCGTGCCCGGAACGATGAAACAGAATGCGATCCTCGTGCTGCTCGGCGCCGTCCTTGGCGGGTTCGTCGGATTTGCGGTGTTTGTCTGGCTCGCGTTCCGCTTCGGTGCCTACGGTTTCGCGATTCCCGGGGTGGTCGTGGGGCTCGGAGCCAGCCTGAAACGGGGCGCTCCTTCCTGGACGGCGATGGTCAGCGGCCTGGTGGGACTCGGTGCCGGATTGTTGGGAACCTGGAAAGCGGCCCCGTTCCGGGCCGACGGAAGCCTCGCATTTTTCCTCGCGAACCTGCATCAACTGCCGCTCTAGCAGCAGATCCTGCTTGCCCTCGGGGCGGCGGTCGCCTTCTGGCTGCCCTGGCGGCGACGGGCTGGCTGACGCCCCGGAAAGACGCCCCCAGACGGCACTTGGCATTTGGCACGCTTTCCGCGACACTGAATCCATTCCGCGGTTTCATCCAGCCGCAACCCCCGATGATTCAGAACGTCCTTCAGCAGAAACTCCGCCCGCTGATCGAGGCGGAGCGCACCCTGCGGCGGCGAAAAGCGGTCGCCTGGATTCTTTGGTCCGGCGCCGTGGCGCTGGCGATTCTCCTGGCCCTGGCCGTCCATTTCCAGTGGTGGTCGTGGATGGTGCTGATCGTGGTCTTCGGGATCGTCAGCATCGCCACGCTCATCGGCGTATGGTGGGCGGACAGCCGCACGGTGGGCGTCAAGGCCCTCGCCGAGCGGATCGAGAACGCCCATCCCGATCTCCGGGCCGCCTTGATCACGGCGGTGGAACAGGAGGCGGGCAAGGACGGAAAGCTCGGCTACCTGCAGGAGCGGGTGGTCTATGAGGCGGTCAATCACGCGCTCGAGCACGACTGGATTCGCCGCGTTTCCCGAAAGCGTCTCATCGGCGCCGCCTGGTTCCAGGCCCTGGCCGGGATCGCCTTCGGGGCGCTGTTGTGGATGGTCCTCGGCGA
>JAUIGT010000708.1 GCA_030432615.1 Verrucomicrobiia bacterium | reverse complement strand
GTTCGGCGGCCTCGGCGGGGCGAACGAGCCGGTCGAGCAGATCGACGAAAATCTCGCGGTTGGCGCGATCCCCGGGCGTCAGGCGGAGCACGTCCGCGAACGTTTCCCGCGCCGCGTCGCTGTCTCCCAGTTCGGCCTGGATCATGGCGAGCCGCTTTTTCACGGCGATCCGGTCGGGGGCGCCTTCGGCAAGTTCGGCTAGGTGATTCTTGAGGCCCGCCAGGTCTCCCTCGGCGCGATAAACCTGTTCCAGCTTGGCCAGGATCTCCTTCTCCAGCCAGGTCTCCCGTCCGGCGGCGTCGAGAGCGGCATCGTAGATCGCGATGGCCTGCTCCCTTTGACCGGCGCGGGCGTGGATGTCACCGAGGCGGAGCCGGCGAGTGACCCGGTCGTAGGCATCTTCCGAGGCCTCGATGAGTGCTTCCATCTGGGCGACGGCTTCGTTGGTCATGCCCACCTCGAGTTGGAGATCGACGAGGTCCTCGCGTAGATCGGTGTCGTCGGGATGCGCGTCGGCGAGCGACTTCCACGCGGCCAGGGCGGCCTCGGCTCCGCCGGAGCGCGCGAGGATGCGACCTTTCAGTTTGCCCGCTTCGATGGTGAGGTCCGGATCGCCGTCCAGGGCGGCGAGCTTTTCCAGGTCCTCCAAGGCGTCCTCGAAACGAAGAACGCGAAACTCGAGTTTCGCTTTCTCGAGAAGGGCTTCCGGCTGATCGGGATCCTCGGCGAGGGCGGCTTCGAACGCGACGATGGCTTCGTCGTGATTGCCTTGCCGGGCGTGGAAGAAGCCGAGCAGGAGCCGGTCACTGGCGCTCGCCCCCGGTCCTTGCGCCGAGCGCTGGAGGAATTCGCCGAGGCCCGTGACCGATCCCTCATCGAGCCAAGCCGAGAAAAAGCGATCGAAGAGAGTGTCGCTGGCCGGACGCTTTCGGAGCGCTTCGAGGTAACGGGCGGACTTTTCCCCGGGCTCTTCCCGGAGAGGTTCCGGTGTCTCCTGGGCCGGTGCGCCCGCAAGTGAGAGGGTCAACAGGGTCAGTCCGGCGATCCAACAGGGTTGAACGAAAGCTCGGGGGGAGAAACACGGCGAGGAAGAGTGTCGAGGCTGCATGAACCGGGGATTTTTCGGGCTCCGATTTTCCAAACGAACCGGATAGGAACGTCATAGGAAAAAGAGGCAGAAAAAACCAGTCCAATCTCTCGTGTGACCCGTGCCGGGTCTCTCCCGAATACATCCGGAATCGAGGCCGAACTCCGTGAGGCGGATCAGTAGTCCTCCCCGTTCAGACTCCGGGCGACGCTTTCCAACCAGTTCGAGATTCCCTCCTTCATCGAGGCCACTCGGTCGGCCTCCTGCCCGGCGAGGTCGGTCTCCTCGGCCGGATCGTTGGCCAGGTCGTAGAGTTCCCAGGTCACCTTGCCGGTCTTCTGATTCTCGATGCGGTGCAGTTTCCAGTCACCGTCGATCCAGGCGGCATGACCGGGAAAGCTGTCCACCGGGTGCGGCGGGTCGGGCAGTTCGGCGGCGGCGGCACTGGAGGGATGGGGCGGGAGATCCCTGCCTTCCTCCTGGGCGGCGAGCAGTTCTCCCATCCATTCCGCCGAGGGAGTGCCGATTCCCCGGACTACGTGATCCCAGAAGCCCATGGGTTGCTCACGAGTGTCAGCGGCGTTTCCATGGATGAGAGGAACGAGGCTGACGCCGTCGAGTGGGGCCTGGTTCGGCACGGTGACGCCCGCGATTTCCAGCAGGGTGGGGTAGAGGTCGCAGGTGTTGCAGCGGACGTCGGTGGCACGGGGCGTCTTGATTTTCTCCGGCCATTCGAGGATCGCGGGAACCAGCAGCCCGCCTTCGTAGACCTGGCCCTTGTGGCCGCGGAAGCCTCCGACGTTCCCCACTTTCGGGAGGCCGCCGTTGTCGCTGCAATACCAGAGAATGGTGTTGTCGCGGATGCCGAGTTCGGTCAGCGAGTCGCGCAATTTCCCGAAGGCGCGATCCATCCCGGTGATTTCGCCGAGGAAATCCTGCTTGTTCTTGGGTTGGTCGGCGTAGAGCGCACGGTCCTCTTCCGCGGCACGGTGCGGACTGTGCGGCGAACCGAACCAGACCACCGCGAAGACGGGCGCATCTTCCTTCAGTGCTTCCTTCATCCAGTCGAGGCAGTCATCGACGGCGATGAAACTGCTCTCGCCCTCCTTTTGCACCGCCGTTCCCTCGTCCGACATCACGGCGTCGTTGTCGTAGAAATTCGGCGCGCTGACCCAGCGATCGAAGCCGTTCTTCCCGGGATTCGCCGGGCTGTCCTTGCGGACCGATCCCAGGTGCCACTTCCCGAAATGCCCGGTGGTGTAGCCGGCGGTCTTGAGCGCTTCGGCGATGGTCGTTTCCTGCGGGCGC
>JAUIGT010000133.1 GCA_030432615.1 Verrucomicrobiia bacterium | reverse complement strand
CCCATAATCACGAGGCCAAGATCCGCCGGGAAATCGCGAAGCATTCCACCGAGGAAGGACTCGCCAAGCAGTGGGCGCTGAAGTGGGACGCCGAGAAATACGCCCGCCAGGAAGAAGCGCTCTGTGGTCGTGTGGACCTGGTGACCGCCATCACCGAGACCGAGGTGGAGGCCTACCGGGAGAAATTTCCCGACCAGCGCTACCTGGTGATGACCCCGGGCTACCTCGGCGCGCGTCATCCGGATCACGTCATCACCGAGCAGACGCCGCGGCGGGTGGTGATGTCGGGATCCTTCGAGTGGATCGCGAAGCGCCTGAACCTGGAGACTTTCCTGGCCGCGACTTCGAAGCTGTTCGCCGACGCCGGGGTCGAGGTGCAGATCGTCGGCAAGACGGAGGAAACCTTTCGCCGCTCGATCCGGGAGCGATATCCGACGGTCGATTTCGTGGGACGGGTGCCGGACATGACGCCCTATCTCCACGACGCGCGCATGGGCCTGATCGTGGAGACGCTCGGGGGTGGCTTCAAGTTGAAGGCGCTCGACTACCTCTTTCATCGCCTGCCGCTGGCGGGCCTGCATCACGCCGTCGATGGGCTTCCGCATCGCAGCCCGGAGGAGATCCTGCTGATGCGCACGATGCCCTCGCTGGTCCGCGAGGTGGTCGCCGCCATCGACGATGTGCCGCGCCTGAACCGGATGAGCGAAGACAGTTTTCGCAAGTGCCGGGAATCCTTCGAGTGGAAGGACCGAGGCCGGCAACTCCACGACGCGATCGCCGATCTCTGAGCGAATCACCCGCGAATGAACGACGAAGCGAAACAGGCGGCGGCGACCCAGGGACATCGAAACCGGTCGATTCGCCTCGCGGTGCTAACGTCGATTCTGTCCAAGTTTGGGACGGTGCTGCTGCGGATCATCTCGATCCCGGTGGCGATTCGCGTGCTCGGGATGGAGGAGTTCGGCGTCTATGCCGCCATCACCACGGTGGTGAGCATGATCGACATGATGCACGTCGGCATCGGGCCGGCGCTGACGCAGGGGATCGCCAAGGCCCTGGCCCGGGATGACCGGCGGCACGAGCAGGGGATCTTCGCGACGGCGGTCATCCTGAGCACGGTCCTGACCCTGGTGGCGGCTCTCGGGCTGGCGACGCTGGTGTTTTTCCTGCCGATCACGACCCTGTTCGGGGAGAATTTCGCGCCTTTCGCCGGCTCGATGCGGCGCGCCTGCGAGATCGCCATCGTCATCGTGGTCGTGGAACTGATCTGCGTCGTGGTGGAGCGGGCCCGGGACGGCTACCAGGAAACGCGCTTCAACAACGCCTGGGGAGCGGCGGGAAATTTCCTGGGAGCGGCCGGGCTGATCATCGGGGTGAAATTCGTGCCCACGATCGAGTTTCTCGTCCTTGCCATCAACGGGTCGGTGGCCCTGGCCAAGCTGGCGAACACCATTCACATGATGGTGCAGCGGTCCTACCTGTGGCCGCGGCTGAGCCGATTCCGTCGGGCGTTGGTGAAACCGTTGCTCTTCGACGGAGCCCGGTTTTCGGTGACCTACCTGTTGAGCGCGGCGGTGGAATACAATGCCATCGCCTACCTCATCGGCCGGCTGGTCGGTCCGGAAAAAGTCGGACTCTACAACGTGATGATCACGGTGCATTTCTCGCTCACGGGCTTGATCCAGATGATCACGGTGCCGCTCTGGCCGGCGGTGGTGGACGCGCATTCCCGCGGGGACGCGGCCTGGGTGCGGAAGTCCGCGCGTCGCATTCATCTACTGGCGCCGGCCTACGGACTGGCGGCCCTGGTGGGAATGGTGGCGCTGGGGCCCTGGGCGTTTCCGCTCTGGATCGGGGAGGACTTTTCCCTCGACCGACCGGCGTTGGCGGTCTTCGGCGCCTATTTCACCCTCCACCTGTGGCGCCACGTGAACCAGGTGCTGCTGCTCGGCATCGGCGAGGTCGACTTCGCGGTGCGGGTGGTGATCGCGGAATCGCTGGCGGTGCTCGCGGTGGTGGCATGGGGATTGAATCACGGCGTCGGGCTCTTCGGCGTCTACGCCAGCATCGCCCTCTGCCTGGCCGCCATCTCGGCCTGGCTCTACCCGATCCGGTTCGCTCGCTCGATGAAGCGCTGGGAAGCGAGCCTCTCGTCGGAGTCGGAATCCGAGAGCAGAGCGACGGTCACCCCGGAACCGAATTCCGATCCGGCGTCGGATCGGATGCCGGCCGGCGCGTTGTGACCGGGTAGAAGCGGTAGGCTTCGCGCTCGGTCAGCTTCACGAATTGCTCGAGGCTTCCGCCCCCAAGCCCGGCGAAGAATTCTCCCTGCGAGGCGTGAGCCCGGAGCGCCGCGAGGCGAATCTCCCGAAAGCGAGCGGTGTCGAGACGGAGGTCCGCCGGGTCGTCCCGGTTCAGCATTCTCGGCAGCGCATGATCTTCCTGCCAGGCGTGAAAAGTCAGGATGGGCAGCCGATCGCCGGCAGCCCGAAGAACGGCGCAATGGAGCAGGAGATGGGCGGGATGCCAGTATTCGCCGCCGGAGCCGTGGGTGACGAGGAGCCGGGGCTGGCGCTGGTCGAAAAGCGTGCGCAACTGCCCGGCGAGGGCTGTCTCGGAAACGTCGGGAGCGTAGGTCCGGTGTTCCCGGCCGATGGGATCGACATGACCGAGGAAAGTCACCCGGGAGACGCCCAGGGCGCTGGCGGCGGCGCGGAGTTCGCGTTCGCGGCGCTGTCCGAGTTCCTCGCGCGTGCCGTTTCCGACGGGGCCGCCCTCGCCGCGGGTCAGGCAGAGGATTTCCGCGGAAACGTTGCGGGCAGCGGCCTCGCAGATGAGCCCGGAGGCGAAGAATTCGTCGTCGGGATGCGCGGTCACGATCACGATCGGCCGGGAACGGTCGAGCCCTCCGCCGAAGAGACTTTCCGCCGAGATCGGCCGCGGCGCTTGCGGCGGCTGGCAAGATCGGGCCAGCCGGCGGGCGTGCTTCCGGTAGAAGACCGGATCAGAGAGGCGCTGCGTGAGTTTCTTCCACATGGGAGGAGGTCGGGCCGGCGGCGGACGGATTCGGGGGGGCGAGAAAACCCTCGACGAGTTCGAGCAGCGTGGACATGAAGGCTTCGGGTCGGAAGCGATCGATCTCGTGGGCGAGGGCCCGGCGGTAGGCGACGACTTTCTCCGGAGCCCGGAGGAGCGAGAGTATGCGCTCCACGGCCTCGGTTTCGCCGTCGTATTTCAGCTCGGAAAAATGGGCGATCTCGCCGCTCCCGCCCGAGGTGGGAACGATGGGCACGAGTCCGGCAGCGGTCATTTCGGCGACCGCGATTCCGAAGGCCTCCACCCGGCAGGCGTGGAGGGCGAAGGTGTTCCGCGCGAACAGGGCCGCCTTCTGCGCGGGATCGAGGAAGCCCGGGGTGAGAATCCACGACGCGTGTCGGTCGGCGAGCCGACGGACCTTGCGGGCGTAGGCATCGTTTCCGAACGTGCCCACGAGGTCGAGCGTGACCGGGTGCCCGGCCTCGCGGACGCGCGCGAGGATGCGGATGATCGATTCGATTTCCTTCTCCGGCGAGATTCGTCCCAGGCAGACGAACCCCAGGGGATCACGTCGGGCGTCGGCCGAGGCGGCCGGCTGCTTCGGCAGGGTGCAGGGAGGATAGAGAACGGTAGGTCGGGGAAGTTGGAACAGCCGTTCGAGCTGTTTCGCGGTCCAGAAAGAGTTTGCCACCGCACAGTCGCCCCGTTCCGCAAGCGGCGGCCGTCGCTGTCCGGTGAGGCATTCGCCGACGGACAGGTAGGCGCGCCGCAAAAGCGACTGGCGGTGGCAGAATCGATCTTCGGCGTTCGGGTAGAGTAGCCGCCGGGATTTTTCGCTGAAGCTGAAATCGCCGATCAGCTGGAGGCCGGGTTTGCCGAAGGAAATGGGATTGTAGGCACTGACGCAGAGATCGAATCGCGGTCCGATTCGCTGGCAGAAGCGGTCGAACCAGGCGCGCTGCCAGTGCACGAGAACGGTCCCCGACTTCACGCCGGGCAACGGCGGGGCGGGGAGCAGGAGCACCTTCTCCGGAGAGACCGAGGTGCCGTAGGTCCGGTTCAGGGCGTCGAGATCGACCGGGGAAGCGGTCGCAAACGCGAGCCGGTAGCGATCCTGGAGCGCCTCCAGGGTCCACATCGCCGTGGCCTCGGATCCCCCGCGCCCCATCCACGGATGAGCCACGAGAATCGAGGGACGCGAGGTCTCTGGATGCGGGCGTTCGGTCATCGGACCTCGGAGGAAGGGGCTGCATGCTCGGTCGGGGGTTCGGGACGGGAGGGCGCGGGGGCCTTGTCCGGACGCGGAGGCCCGGCGTGGGCGGCCACTCGGCGGGTGGGTTCCCAGACACTGTTCCGCGGGCCGCGGAGGAAGCGGAAGAAACCGACCAGGAGCGCGAGATTCATGAGGTAGAAATAGCGGAGGAAACGCGTCGGCTTGAAGTGAACGCCTCCGCGGGAAAGGACGGCATCGGCGGCGGCCACCGCCAGTCCCGCGACCTGGCCGCCGAACGCGAGCAGGTAGAGCGGGTGGAAGAGGGCGAGGAAGGCGCTGGCGAGGAAGGCTCCGACCAGGAGGAAGGGGCCGAGCCAGCGGAGCCCCTTGTGCGACCAGAAGGCGAAAACGGTGGCGGGCTGGGAGAAGCCGTTCAGCAGGAGCGGAGCGAAGCGCCGGAGGTTCTGGAAGTTGCCGGTGGCAATGCGGCACTTGCGGCGGAACTCGACCATGATGTCCTCGGAGACGTCCTCGTAGCAGGCCGCCCGCGGCTCGACGATGGCGTCGTAGCCGAGTTCGAAGCAGTGCATGGTGTGATAGAAATCATCGACGATGAAATGTTCCGGCACCGGTTCGAACAGGCGGCCGCGCATGGCGTAGCAGGCGCCGAAGGCCCCCATCATCCGTCCCCAGAGAACGCCCTCGGCGTGCTTGATCTCGTTCTCCCGGTTCACGTAGGCCTCCTCCTGGTCGGCGATACCGTCGTGGGCGCCGCGTGAGTCGAGGACGTTGGCCGCGACCTGGCCGATGAGAGGGTCGCGGAAATGGCGGGCCAGTTCCTTGGGCAGGACCTCGGACCAGCGCACGTTGGCGTCGCAGAGGATGAGGACGTAGTCGCCGCGGGCGTCGAGGCGCTCCCGATTTTCCGCGAGGAGCTGGTTGATGACGCGGATCTTGCCGTTGCGCCCGGGGAAGATGCGGAGCTTCAGGTGCTCGGGATAGCGTTCCCGGAATTCCTGGACGATGCCGTGGGTGCCGTCGTTGCAATTGTCGGCGGCGACCAGCACCTCGAAGCGGTCGGCGGGATACTGGGAGCGGAAGATGCTCTCCAGGGTGGCCCCGATCACGGCTTCCTCGTTGTGGGCCGCCATGGCGACGACGAGGTAGGGCCAGTCGCGGGCGGGATCGTCCTCGGAATGGACCACGTCCTGTCGGGTGATGCCGCGGCGCTTTTTCCGCCGGGCGAGGAAGGTCACCATCGCCGGGTAGAGCACGTAGCTGTGTGCCAGGCCGAGCAGGCAGGCCCAGAACAGTGGCGGCAGCCATGATTGAAGCACGGGGATCATTCGGCGAGCATGCGTTCGGGAAACGCGCTCTCCCAGTCGCCCGGGAGTTCGTCTTCCGTGAGGATGATCTGCGGGGTGAGGGTGGCTTCCTGCTCGCGGTGGCGCAGGTAGCAGGCGCGATTGAAAAAGAACTGGGGCAACGCCGCCATGACGCCGAAGAGGACGCCGGTGAAGCGCTCGTCGAAGGGATTGCGGGTGATGCTCTCGCTGAGCGTGCACAGCATGGCCACGAAGGGCAGGAAGAGCAGGTGCGCGTCCCAGGCCCAGCGCCCCATGACGGTCTGGGAATTGGTCCACGCCGCCCACAGGCTGTAGCCCATCACGGCGAGGAACATGCCGATGGTGAGGAAGGTGCCGATGATGCCGCTGGAAAAGAGGGTGTAGGTCCAGATGCTGTGCCCGGCGGTGTAGATCTCCTCGGCGAACTGGTGCCGGTCCTCCGGGTAGACCTGGAAAAGCTCGGGAAAGAAGCTCTCGTCCCAATAGTAGGAAGCCCCCAGTCCCTTGCCGTAGAGGAAGGTGAGCGGATCGTCGGAGAGGATGTCGAGCATCGACTTGGCCTCCGCCTTGCGCATGAGCGCCGAGAGATCCTCGGTGGTGGCGCCGCCGCCCTTGTTGTGGAAGAGGCGGTCCGTCCACCGTTCCGTCACCTGCGGCAGCGCCAGGGCGAGGAGCACGACCGCCGCGATTCCCCCGGCCGCCCCGATGGCGATGGGGCCGAGTTTTTTCGCCGGATGGCTGGAGGGGTAGAGGCGCCACATCAGGCCGAGGGCCAGGCAGACGGACGCCCCGATCGCCGAGGCCATCATGGGGAAGGCGAGGCTGCGGGTGACACTGAGCACCGTGGGGATCATGGGCACCGCGAGCACGAAGAGCGTCCACCAGGTGAAGTCGCGGCGCAGCAGGAGCGAGCACCCGACCCAGGCGAAGAGAAAGCGAATCGCCGGACTGAGGATCTCCATGCGGACTTCCGACAGGGTGACCCCGTGGCCGAAGATGCCGAAGAAGAGGCTCCAGATCACGCTGGTGAGGGCCGCCCCGAGGAACCAGCGCACCGCTTCACCCGGTCGCATGCCGGCGCAGGCGGCGATGTGGGTGACGACCAACCCGAGCCCGAGCAGCAGGGGAGTGATGAGGAGCCGCAGGATGCGTCCCGGTTCGTTGCCCGAGAGAAAGGCCACCGCCAGCATGAAGGCGAGGTAGCCCCACCAGAGGAGAATGAGGTAGGTGCCGGGGCGAACCAGCAGGTAGCGCCACCCGATGAGAATGGCGAACCCGGCCGAGGCGAGGGCCATCCCGAGAAAGGCGAACTGGAAGATCGAACCTCCGGTTTTCTCCGAGTCGAACGCGAGATCGGGCGCCTTGTAGTCGAAGACGAAGGAGAAGAGAAACACCACGAAGCACCAACGCAGCCACGGGAGCGTCGGCGCCGGCGGGGCGTCGACTTCCTTCTGGGGCGTGGCACTGGAGAAGAATCCGAACATGGCCGGCAGGCGGGCGGGGCGGGTCGGTCGGGCGACGGAACGGGTCAGCAGGCGTTCTCGCGCTTGAAGAAGGTCAGGATCATGATCTGGAAGTCGAAGAGGACGTTCCAGTTCTCGATGTAGTGGAGGTCGTAGCGGACCCGCTCGGAGAGGTCGGTGTCGCCCCGGAGCCCGTTGACCTGGGCCCAGCCGGTGATGCCGGGCTTGATGTGGTGGCGGGCGTTGTAGTGGGGAATGATCTCCTTGAAATCCTGGATCAGTTCCGGACGCTCGGGACGCGGACCGACGAGGCTCATCTCGCCCCGGAGCACGTTCCAGAACTGGGGCACCTCGTCGATGTTCCACCGGCGCATGAACTTGCCGACCCGGAGGCAGCGGGGATCGTCCTTCACTGTCCAGCCCGGGCCGCCACCCTTTTCCGCGTCCAGTTTCATGGAGCGGAGCTTGATCATGTCGAAGAGGTTGCCGCCGAGGCCGAGGCGGCGCTGCCGGTAGAAGATCGGGCCCGGGCTCTCCAGGTAGATCAGGGCGCCGAAGACACCGATGATCGGGGCCGCGAGCGTGAGCCCGACCACGGCGCCCACGATATCGACGGCGCGCTTGATGTACTGGTTGACCGCCGAGTGCAGCGGGAGCCGGGAAATGCCCAGCACCGGCATCCCGGAAACGCTTTCCAGGCTGAGCCCGCTGAGAAGGACGCGGAACCAGGTCGGCACCAGTTTGAACTCGACCATCTCCTTCTCGCAGAGCGCCGAGAGCTGGAGGAGTTCGTTGGTGTGATTGTTCATGTTGGCGACGAGGACCACGTCGCAGATCTGCATCCTGAGCAGGAGCGGGAGGTCGTCGTAGCGGCCGATGACGCGCAGGTCCTCGTGGCGTTCGGTGGGGAGTTCCGCGCCGGGTGGGGAGATGAATCCGCAGACCTCGAAGGGCCGGTCCGCGGAGTCGCGGAAAAGGCGGTAGGCCTTCTCGAATTCCTCGCTCCACCCGATGACGATGGCGCGCTGGCGGAGCCGGGAGGCGAAGCGGTCGTGGCTCACCATGCGCCACAATCCCCAGCGCCAGGCAGGCAGCACGGTGATGACGCAAAGAAAGGCGAGGCCGAAGTAGACCCGGCTGACGGGCGGCGAGAAATTGAGAATCAGCGCGAGGGCGAGGAAGGAAACCGTCCACACGAGGGTCGATTTGCCGATGATGCGGATGGTGCGGTGAAAGGAGAGAAAGTTGCGCCGTTCGTAGAAGCGGAAGTTGGTGAGGATGCCGAGGAGCAGGACGGTCCCGACCACGAAGTGACCGAAGTAGCCGGCCAACCCGCGGTTGCCCAGTTCGCGGACGCCGAATTCCACGAGCGAGGTCTCGAAGCGCAGCCAGTAGGCCAGCAGCAACGCGCCCCAGATCATGGTGGCGTCACCGAGAAAGGCGAGCGCGACCAGCTTGTTGTAGGCCGTTTTCGAAGGTTCGGTCTGCTCCTGGAAATGGAGGTAGGCGGCTTCCTGGCTGGTGCGGGGATGGCTCATGGAGGCGTTCGGAAGTTGCGTGCGGTCGGCGCCGGGAAATCAGGGAGCGGGGCTCGAGGCCGCCGGCGGAAGGGCGAGATTCGGGCGCTGGCGCTGGTTGGGTTGATAGGTCTCGAAGTAGGCCTTCGACCGGGTCTCATCGACGATGCCGTTGAGGATGCTGCCGGCGAGGGGGACGCGGAGCCGCCGCAATTCCCGGCAGGCCTGCTGGGCATCGCCGGTCTGGGTTTCCCCTGCCCGGACCACGAGGGCCACGGCGTCGGCGTAGCGGGCGAAATTCAGGGCGTCGCTCACCAGGCAGATGGGGGAGCTGTCGATGATGACGCAGTCGAAGGAGCGGTAGGCCTCCCAGAGCATGGAGCCGAAGTGCTCGCCGTTCATCGATTCACCCGAATCGGGGGCGAACTGGGCACAGTTGATGAGGTAGAGGTTCGGGAAGGGCGTGCGCTGGCAGAGATTCTTCGATTCCAGGGCGTGATCTCCGGCCTCCGGATCGACCTGGCGATACATGAGGGCCTTGGAGAGCGAGGGGCGGCGGAAATCGGCATCGACCAGCAGGGTGCGGTAGCCGAGTTGCGCCTGGAGCAGGGCCAGGTTGATGGCGCAGAAACTCTTGCCATCGCCCGGCATGGCGCTGGTCAGGAGGACGCTGCGGGGACTGAGGGTGGAGAGCGAGGTGCGCAGGGAACGGAAGGATTCCGCCGCCAGCGAATGGGGTTCCGAAAACACCACCAGCGAATCACGGAGGTCCTCCCCGGCTTCGGGCGAGTCGGCGATCTCCGCGAGGACCGGCAACCCGAGGGTTTGCTCGATCTGGCGACGGGTTCGCAGGCTGCGGTCGGTCAGGTAGAGGAAGAGGGTGAACCCGAAACCGAAGAACAGGCCGAGCACTCCGGCGAGTCCCACGACGACCTTCTTTTTCGGCGAAGCCGGCTTGGCCGGGACCATGGGGGCCTCCTCCATGCGGATGATCGACTCCCTCACACCCTCGGTGACGTCGGTCTCGTTGATGCGGGCGAGGAGCGCGTAGTAGGTGTCGCTGGCGGCCGCGGCCCGTTGCTTGAGGGCACGGAATTCCTTGCGGACTCGATCGACTCCGAGCACCGCGCGCTTTTGCTCGGCGACCGAGGCGATCAGTTGTTTCTCGTGCTCCGCGGCCGTGGAGAAGCGCTTGCGGATGGACTCGCCGACGTTGCGGGCGACTTCGGCGACCTCCTCCTCGAGCCCCTCCAGTTCGGCGATGTAGGATTGGTAGGTCGGGTGATCGGGCTGGTATTGCCGCTCGATCTTGACCATCTCGGCGCGCTTGGTGTTGCGCGCCAGGAGCAGCTTGGCGATGTCCTCGCGGCTGGCGTAGTCGCCGATTTCCAGGATCGTTTCGGGATCGAGGGTATCGAGCGAGTCGAGTTTCCCGACCTGGGCTTCGAGGCGCAGGCGCTCGTTCTTCGCTTGGCTGACCATGCGATTGAGATCCTCGAGTTCCTTCTCCGTCACGCTGCCCTCTTCCAGGGCGATGTCGGGATGTTTCTCGCGAAATTCCTGGAGCGCTTCCTCGGCCCGATCGACCTTTTCCAACTGCTTCTCGGCCTGTTCGCGCAGCATGGCCGTCGCCTTCTGGGAGGAATCGAAATTCTGTTCGATCATGTGCGTCTCGAAGGCATCGACCAGCGCCTGGGCGAAATCGCGTGCCCGGGTGGGGGAACTGTCGGAAACCTCGATGAGAATCAGCCGGGTGCCGCGCTCCAGGGTCGCCTTCACCCGCTTGCGAACCGCCTCGACGATGGCGGCGTCGGAGAGGGGGGCGCCACCGGATTTCGCATCGAGGAAATCGGGATCGTTCCTCAGGCCCAGTTCATCGATGGCCTTGAGGATGACGCCCCCGGAGACGAAACTGCGCTCCAGCGACTTGAGGGAGTCCAGCTTGCTGAAGTCGTCGTTGAGCACGCCGCGAATGTTGTCGTTGAGCACCTGTTCGCGCTCGACGTAGACAACCGCGGTCGATTCGTATTTCTTCTCGGCCAGGAGAAGGACGTAGACCAGGCCGAGCGCCACGCAGGCGGCGAAGATGCCCCCGATCAGCCACAGTCGCTTGCGCACGAAACGGACGAGCCCTTCGAGATCGAGCGTGGGATATCCCGGAAACGAGGACGAGCCGGTGCCGGGAAGGGAGGCGTGGGAGTTCATGGGCGGAGCGAAGCGGGAAGCCGGAAATCGAGGGAACAGGGGCTCGTTCAGAGGCTCATCTGGCGGGGCTGCGGCCGGCGGCGAGGCGCCTTCTTGCCCCGAGGAGCGGAAACCGCGACCGGGCGGGGGAAGCGGAGTCCGGTGGGCCAGAGCAGCTGGAAGAGGACGCCGGGAAAGCCCGCCGAAGACGGAGCGATCCGGTGTGCCCCCTCATTCCTGCGGAACGGAAAGAAACGGGTCATCAGAGAATATTAAAAACCATAAATACAATACTTTCTGCCCATCGCCGCTCAAGTAAATTTCCGTAAAAATTAGAATTTTAATAATTTATCAAGTAGGTTTGAACATCGGGAAATCCTGATTGCCTTCGAGTTCTTCTCGTCGCCCGGATGACCTCGGAACCCGACCCGTCGGTTGGCGAACCCCGAACCGGCTCACAGATTCTTTACAACTTCGTTCTCCGATCTCCGGTCGATTCCCGTTATAGTTTTCGAGTTCCGACGATCGATGTTTCACCTCCAGACTGCGCCATGAGATCCGTTCCTCCCCTCCGTCCATCCGGCTTTGCCCGTGCCCTCTTCGCCATCGTTGCCGGCTTCGCCTTCCTGGCGACCGGGTTCGCGGTCGAGGAGGAGATCGGTTACATCGAGACCTTTTCCCTGGCCGAGAACCGGGCCAAGGCACTGGAGCAACTGATTCCCGGCACCGAGGACTACTACTATTTTCACGCGCTGCACGCCCAGACCCGGGGCGATTTCGCCGCCGTCGAGGCGCTGTTCGAACCGTGGCTCAAGCGTTACGGGGAAAGCGCGCGTTTCCGCGAGATTCGGCACCGCCAGGCCCTGCTCCGCTATCCCGAGAATCGCCGGGAGTCGCTCGACTATCTCGTTCGCCAACTGGGGCTGCGCTTCCAGCACCAACGGGAGCGCCTCGGCGAGAAGCCGGACTTTCCCGAAGCCATCGATCCGGCCCGGGTGACCTGGGAAAGCTACCGCGACGAGGCTTTTCGCAATTCGAACACCCTGTCCGAGGTGGAGGATTCGGGACTCGACCGGATTCTCCGCGGCGACGTGGTGCTGGACGAGCAACGGCTGCGGGACCTGCTCGGGCGCCTTCGCTACCCGGACTACCCCCGGCTCGTGGGCCTGATCGCCTCGGACCTGCGGTCGAACGCCAGTCGCGGCTTCGGCGAGTTCCCCATCCACCTCCGGCTGCTGCCCGAGCAACTCGACGAACTCCTCCGCCTGCAGCCCACGCTGCGCACCGACGCCAATTTCGTCCGGCTCCGGCTGCGCCACCTGCGCCCCAGTCCCGATGTCGATTGGACCCGCGATGCCGCGGAGCGCGAGGCCTACCTGGAACGCCTCTGGAACGAGGCCCGCGATCTCGATCCCGTCTTCAATTCGCTGAAGGCGCATGTGCTCTTCCAACTGCTCCAGCATCACCACCGGGTCGGTGAATATCCCCGCGACCTCTTCCTCGCCTACCTGCGAATGCCGCGGCGGGCGTCCTACGTCGAGCCGCGCTACCTTCAGCAGGCGGAAAACCAGCGCTATCCCGTCGATCTCAACGCCGAGTTCCGCGACGTCACCGCGTGTCCGCCCATCGTCGATGACGAGCCGCTGGTGCGCGACTACCTGCTTGCCCACTTCGCCGAGGACGAGGACTGGCAGACTTACGCGCCCTTCATTCGCGACGACTACCTGAAGGAGGCATTCGCCGAGGCCAAGCTGACCAACGGACTGGGCGATGCCGAGCGCTGGTTCTCCCTGATGGCACCCGCCCGGGTGCAGGCGCTCAAGGACCGCGTGGATATCGAGTTCGCCCCGGGAAATCCGGAGGACTTCGCGCCGGGCGCCCCGGTCTCGCTCGACGTCTTCGTCAAGAATGTCGGGGAACTGATGGTCAAGGTCTACGAGATCAACACCCTCAACTACTACCTGGAGGAAAAGCGCGAGCTGAACACCGACCTCGATCTCGACGGCCTCGTGGCCAACCGGGAGACCTCCCACGAATACGAGGAGGCACCCATCCGCCGGGTGCGCCGGACCTTCACCTTCGACTCCCTCAACGATCGCCGGGGAGCCTGGGTCGTGGAATTCATCGGCAACGGGCGCTCCAGCCGGGCGCTCATCCGCAAGGGCCGGCTCCAGTATCTCTCCGAGGTCACCCCCGCCGGC
>JAUIGT010000132.1 GCA_030432615.1 Verrucomicrobiia bacterium | reverse complement strand
GGTGCCGAGGCTGTCGAGTCGGCGTTGCAGCACCTTGATGGCCTGCTGCTGGGCGGCGGGGGTGACTTCCTTGATCTCGCCGTTCTCGTCCTCGCCGGGATCGATGCGGATGGTCATGGCGATCCCGCCCTGGATCTCGATGCCTTTCCGGATTCCGAGCGAATCGAAGAACCACCAGGAACCGGCGGCGACGGCGAGGGCGAGGGCGGTGCCGATGAGGCGCTTGCGGCGGGCCGATTCGGTGCCGAAATACCACAGGAACATGCCCATGAGCACGACGCCGAGTCCGAAGATGACCTGGGAAGGCACGTTGGCGGCGCTGGCGGCGGCGACGGCATCGCCTTCGACCTCGACCGGATCGGTTCCGGAAGGCACCGCCACGGTTTCCGTCGCGGCGGGAGCGGTGGCATCGGTAGCCGTGGTGGTGGCCGGAGCCGGGACCGCGTCCTGGGCGGGCGCCGCCGGTTGCGGTTGCGCGTCGGCCGGAGCGGCGGCGGGCTTGGCGTCAGCGTCGGAAGCGGCCGGCGGGGCGGGAGCGTTTCCCTGTCCCGAATCCGGGGCCGGGTTCGCGGTTTGCGCGAGAATGTTCATGAGGATGGGGGGATCGGTCGGATCGAAGAGGGTTGGGTCCGGGACCTGGGAGGGTTGGGTGAAACCAGGGCCGCGGGATGTCCCGGATCAGGACTTGGCGGATTCCGCTTCCTGTTCGGAGTCGGCCGACTCTTCGTTGTCTTCGGTCTGTTCCTTGTTGTTGGAGAAGACCTGGTTGATGGCCGACTTCTCGAATTTGATCTTGGTGTTGTTGTCCGCCACTTTCACCGTCACGGTGCGGTCGGTCTTGTTGGTCACCCGGCCATGGATGCCGCCGATGGTGACCACATCATCGCCGAGTTGGATGCTGTCGCGCTTTTTCTCCAGCTCCTTCTGCTGCTTACGCTGGGGCCGGATGAGGACGAAGTAGAAGATCACCATCATCAGGAGCATCATCGGCAGCATCTGCCCGAGACCCCCGGGCTGCTGCGGCGGAGGACCATCGCCCGCGGGCGGGGCGGCGGGAGCCGTTTCCTGGGCCAGGATGAGGTGTTGGGGTAGATTCATGAGACTGGTGTACTAGGGGATTGGGTCGCGGGAAAAAGGCGCGCCGCCCGGATCAAGCGGTGGCGGCGCGATAGCGCCGGAGAAAGTCGGCTTGGAAATGGGCAAAAACGCCGGCTTCAATAGCACGCCGGACCTGCTTCATCAAGTCGAGATAGAAGTGGAGGTTGTGCAGGGTCAGGAGTCTGAGCCCGAGGATCTCGTCGTTCTTGATGAGATGACGCAGGTAACCGCGACTGAATCCCTCGCAGAGCGGGTGGGTGGAGTCGGACAGCGGACGGTCGTCTTTCTCGTGTTTCTGGTTCTTGAGATTGAGGGTGCCGTCGGCGGTGTAGGCGGTGCCGTTGCGGGCCACGCGGGTCGGGAGGACGCAGTCGAACATGTCCACGCCGCGGCCGATGAGTTCCAGCAACTGGTCGGGCTGGCCCAGGCCCATGGCGTAGCGCGGCTTGTCGGCGGGCAGGTGGGGCTCGGCGTTTTCCACCGCGGCATACATCTCCGGCATGCTCTCGCCGACGCTGAGTCCCCCGATCGCGTATCCGTCGAAATCGAGCGACACCAGGTCGCGGGCGGCCTTTTCCCGCAGGTCGGCGAAGGTCGAACCCTGGACGATGCCGAAGTAGCGTTGGCCCTCGGGCCGGTTTTTCTCGATCCAGTCACGCGATCGCTCCGCCCAGCGTTGGGTCAGGCCGAGACTGTTCTCGGCGTAGTCACGGCCGCAGCCGGCGGGCGGGCACTCGTCCAGGATCATGGCGATGTCGCTGCCGATCACCTTCTGGACATCGAGGGCGGTCTCGGGGCCGAGAAAGAGTTTCGAGCCGTCGAGATGACTCTGGAAATGGACGCCGTCCTCCTTGATCTCCCGAAGCTTGGCGAGGGAAAAGACCTGGTAGCCGCCCGAATCCGTGAGAATGGCGCGGTCCCAACGCATGAAGCGATGCAGCCCTCCGTAGGAACCGAGGATGTCCGTGCCGGGGCGGATGAAGAGGTGGTAGGTGTTGCCGAGGATGATCCGGGTGTCGAGTTCGGGCACGAGGAGTTCCGCCGGATGCACCGATTTCACGGTGCCGCGGGTGCCCACGGGCATGAAACAGGGCGTCTCGACGGTGGCGTGCGCCAGTTCGAGCCGTCCGCGCCGGGCTTTGGTTTCCGGATCGGTCTGGAGAAGGGAGAACAAGAGATGAGTGACTGGTGATGAGTAAAAAGTGATGAGTGGGAAGTGGCGCTGCGGGAGGGCGACCCATAGGCGCGATAGCTCTGCTCGTCATCGACTATTCACTCGATCTACTCATCACTGATTACTTTTTCCTCATCACTCGAGCCGTCACTTCACCTTCAGCCGATAGATCGTCGTCTGGGTGTAGGTCTCGCCGGGGCGAAGGACCGGAGACGGGAAATCGGCCTGGTTCGGGGAATCGGGGAAGGTCTGGGCCTCCAGGCAGAAGGCTTCCCGATAGCTGTATTCCTTGCCGTCCTTGCCTTTCATGGGCTCGTCCTTGGGCAGGAAATTGCCGACGTAGAGCTGGAGGCCGGGTTCGTCGCTCTCGACTTCGAGCAGGCGGCCGGATTCGGGGTCGTGGACGGTGGCGACGAGTTGCAGCTTGCCGTCGCGGCTGTCCTTGATGACGAAATTGTGGTCGTAGCCGAGGCCGTTCTTCAATTGCTCGTTGTCCTCCCCGATCCGGGCGCCGATCGCGGTGGGCTTCCGGAAATCGAACGGGGTTCCCTCCACGGAGGGCAGGTCGCCGAGAGGGATGGAGGTCTCGTCGATGGGCGTGTAGCGGTCGGCGGCGATCATGAGTTCGTGATCGAGGATGGTGCCGCTGCCGTGGCCGCCGAGGTTGAAGTAGCTGTGGTTCGTCAGGTTGAGAACGGTGGGCTTGTCGGTGGTGGCCTGGTAGTCGATCCGGAGTCCGTTGTCCGCCGTCAGGGTGTAGGTGACTGTGGTCTCGAGGGTGCCGGGATAGCCCTCTTCCCCGTCGGGGCTGGTGTAGCTCAGTTTCAGTGCCGGACCGTCGGTGGTCTCCATCGGCTCGGCTTTCCAGATCCGCTTGTCGAAACCCTTGTCGCCGCCGTGGAGGTGGTTGGGGTCGTTGTTGGTGGCAAGGGTGTATTCCTGGCCGTCGAGGGTGAACTTCCCTTTCGCGATCCGGTTGGCGTAGCGGCCGGTGATGCAGCCGAAGTAGGGGCTTTCCTTGCTCACGTATTCGTCGGCGGAATCGAAACCGAGCACCACATCGGCCATTTCCCCGTTCTTGTCGGGAGCGATGAAGGAGACGACGATGCCGCCGTAGTTGGTGATCTTCGCCTGGACGCCGTTCGCGTTGGTGAGGGTGTAGAGCCGCACCTCCTGGCCGTCGATGGTGCCGAAGGGTTCTTCCTGGATGGCTGGGGAATCGGACACGGGTTCGCTGTCGGTTTTCTGGGAATCGTTTGCGTCCTGGCAGGCGCCGAGCGTCAGCGCGATGAGGGCGGGGAGGGTGAGGAAAATCGGGGGGCGTTTCATGGTGACGGGCGCGGTTTCTGGTGGGGGGTCAAGAAAACCAGATCGGCGAAGTTTCGGCAAGGGGTTTCCGCGAGGCGTTTTCCGGCGTAACCAATGGGTGATGCTGCCTCGTTTCCAGCGTTCGAATCCCAGGACAACCGGTCTTTGTCGCGAGGCCGGTCGCGCGCTGGTGGTTCGCTTCTCTTCTTCGGTGCGATCTCGATCCCGGCGCCATTCCTGATCTCCCCTTGCCCGGGCGAAGTGCCCGGGAACGGCGTTCGGCCCTCCCGGGTCGGCGGCCCGCAAGGGGGAGATCGCCCGCACCCTCTCGTCTTCCTCCTGTTGGTTCGGCTACCGGACCGCGTCTGTACTCCTGCCCCTTTCCTTTTTTTCTCTCCATGAATGTCTTCGCCACCGATCCTCGTCCCCACGTTCTCGTCCTCGGCGCCGGTTTCGCCGGGCTCGAATTCTGTCGCGCCATGCGTGGCTGCCACGATGTCCGCATCACGCTCGTCGATCGGCAGAATCACCACCTCTTCCAGCCGCTGCTCTACCAGGTCGCCTCGGCCGGCCTGGCGGCGCCGGAAATCGCCCACCCGGTGCGCAGCATTTTCTCGGACGACGACAACATCACCGTGCTCATGGACGAGGTCCGCTCGATCGATCTTGAACAGAAGCGGGTGAAGTTGCGCGACCACGAACTGGACTACGACTATCTCGTCATCGGGCTCGGCGTGAAAACCGGGTACTTCGGGAACGATCAATGGGCGAAGCACACCATCGGGCTCAAGAGCCTCGATGATGCCACCGAGATGCGGCGCCGGGTGCTGCTCGCCTTCGAGCGGGCGGAAATGTGCGACGATCCCGAGGAAAAGGCGCGCCTCATGACCATCGCCATCGTCGGCGGCGGGCCGACGGGCGTGGAACTGGCGGGCGCCTTCGCCGAACTGGCGCGGCACGTCCTGCGCAGTGATTTCCGCGCCATCGACACCAACAATGCCCGGATCATTCTCATCGAGGCCCTGCCCCGACTGGTGCCGATGTATGACGAGGATCTCTCGGACTACACCAAGAAGAAGTTGGAATCGATGGGCGTGACCGTCATCGTCGATTCGCCGGTCCAGGACGTGGGCGAGGGCACCATCGAGCTGCCGGAGCGGACCGTGGTCGCGGAAACCATCGTCTGGGCGGCCGGGGTGCAGGCCATCCCGCTGGCGAGAACGCTGGGCGTCGAGACCGACAAGGCCGGGCGCCTGATCGTGGAAAAGGACCTCAGCCTGCCGGAGCATCCGGAGGTCTTCGCCGTCGGCGACATCGCCCATTGCATCGACCAGGCGGGCGTCCGCGTGCCGGGACTCTCTCCCGCCGCCATGCAGATGGGGCGCCACGCCGCCGAAGTGATCCAGGACGACCTGAAGCGGAAGCGGAAACGGCGGGACGGTTCGCTGGAGTACGACGTGCGCCCGCAGTTCCGTTACTTCGACAAGGGCAGCATGGCAACGATCGGCCGCAGCGCGGCGGTGGCGTCGAGCATGGGAATGAAGTTTCGCGGATTCCCGGCCTGGCTGCTCTGGCTCTTCGTGCACCTGCTTTTCCTGGTGGGATTCCGCAACAAGCTGGCGGTCCTGCTGCAGTGGTTCTACGCCTACGTCCGCTATCGTCGCGGGGCGCGTATCATCACCGGGCAGGGACCGAAGGAATCCTGAGTTCATGTTCCCGTCATTTTGGCGGCCATAGAATCATGATTGCCGCCGAGGGCGGACTGGCGGAGACTGAGAGGACCGGGATTCCCAAAAGGATTCGTCTCCGCGTCTCCGGTTTTCGCCCGCTGCACTCGCCCTCGCTACCGACTCGTGAAACGTCTCCTTTCCAGTTCGCGCCTGCCGCTCGTGCTGCTGCTCCTCGGAGTTGCCGGACTTCACCCGGCCGTGGCCCAGCAGGGGGGATTGCCGAACCCGATCTTCGGGGATCCTTCGCTCATCGCCAACGAGAACACCATTCACCCCCTCGCGGTGAAGCATTGCAGCGGCTGTCACCTGCCGCCCCGGCCCGGTGCCATGACCCGGAAAGGTTGGGCGCCGACCTTCCTGAACATGGTGAACTTCATGCGGGATCAGAAGATTCCCATCATCAAGGACGAGTTGAACTGGCTTTACGAGTTCTACGTGACCAACAGCCCCGAGGCCTACGAGATGCCGCCGGACGACTTCGAATCGGCCGGCCTGCGATTCGACCTGGCGGTGGCGGGGGACCCGCCGCAAAGCGAGCGCCCCCAGGTGACCCACATCCAGATCGTCGATCTCGACGGCGACGGCCGGCGCGGCGCGCTGGTCTGTGACAACGAGCGCTCCGAGGTCAGTTGGGTGGAATACCAGCAGGGAAAATGGACCGAGAAGCCCCTGGCGGCGGTCAACGCGCCGGTGAAGACGGCGACCTTCGACTTCGAGGGAGACGGCGATCTCGACATCGCCGTCGCCGGTCTCGGCTACATGAACCCGACCGACGAACGCATCGGCGAGGCGCACCTGTTGATCAATGACGGGGAGGAAAACTTCAAGCAGATCGGTCTCATCCGCGACGTGGACCGCATCGCCGACGTGCAACCCGGTGACTTCGACGGCGACGGCGACACCGACTTCGCGATCGCCCACTTCGGCTGGCGCACCACGGGAGGCATGAGCTGGATGGAGCAGGTCACGCCCGATACCTTTCGCCGGCACGACATCATCAAGATCAACGGTCCCATGCGCATGGAAGTGCTGGATCACGACGGCGACGGCGACGACGATCTCGTCGTTCTCATCACTCAGCAGCACGAGAGCCTGGTGCTGTTCGAGAACGACGGGAAAGGGAATTTCTCCAACCGCATCCTGGTGCGGGCCCTGCATTCCGCCTACGGCTCTTCGAGTTTCCAGATGGTCGATCTCGACGGCGACGGTGATCGGGACATTCTCTCCACCAACGGCGACATGATGGACGAGAACCCGGAGTGGAAGCCCTTTCACGGCGTTCGCTGGTTCGAGAGAATCGACGGCGACTACAAGATGCATGAGCTGGCCGCGATGCCGGGCTGCTACTGCGCCAGGGCGATCGACATGGACGGGGACGGGGACCTCGACGTGGTCGCATCGACACTGAACTTCTTCTGGGACGTGCACGATTTTCCCAGCCTGGTCTGGTTCGAGAACGACGGTTCCCAGAGCTTCACGAAACGGCGAATCGCCTACGCTCCGTCGAACCTCGCGACCTTCGACGTGGGCGATCTCAACGGCGACGGACGTCCGGACATCCTCGCCGGTGGGATGCACGTGCCCGGTCCCCTCGGCCGCGTGGGGCGGCTCACGGTCTGGAGCAATCTCGGTCCGGAGGAGAGCAGACAGAAATCGGATTGATCGATCCGTTCAGAGGATCAGCATGCAGTCGCCGTAGCTGAAGAAGCGGTAGCGCTCCTCGACGGCGCGGGCGTAGGCCTCAAGCATCAGTTCCTTCCCCGCGAGCGCGCTGACCAGCATCAGGAGCGTCGATTTGGGGAGGTGGAAATTTGTCAGCAACGCCCCCACGGCGCCGAATTCGTAGGGTGGGTAGATGAAGATGTCGGTTTCTCCCCGGCGCGGGGCGAGTGGTCGGCCGCCGTCGAGTTTCGCGCAATGCTCCAGCACGCGCACCACGGTGGTGCCGACGGCGACGACCCGGTCGGCGGCGTTGATGGCCTCGGCGGTTTCCGCGCCCAGGGAAAAGCGTTCACTGTGCATGTGATGCTGGGTCACGTCCTCGACCGACACCGGGCGGAAGGTGCCGATGCCGACATGGAGGGTGACGAAACTGTGGGGAATCGTCGCCAGCATTTCGTCGGTGAAATGGAGGCCCGCCGTGGGCGCGGCGATGGCGCCGGTCTCGCGGGCATAGACGGTCTGGTAGCGGTCTCGGTCCTCGGCTTCGTCCGGGCGCTCGATGTAGGGAGGCAGGGCGAGGTGTCCGTGGGTCTCCTCGTCGATTTCGCGGTCGAACTCGATGATGCGTTCGCCACCCTCGGGGAGAATGTCGATCACCGTTCCGGTCGCGTCCGCGATCTCCACGGTGCGACCGACTTTCATCCGTTTCCCGGGTTTCACCAGGCACTGCCAGACCGTGGGCGAGCGGGCATCGACCTTGAGCAGTTCGATCCGTCCGTCGTTGGAAAAAAACCGCGCCGGGGCGACGCGGGTGTCGTTGAGGACGAGCCGATCGCCCGGCCGGATGAATTCGGCGAAGTCGCGGAACCAGCGATGCTCGATCGAGCCCGCGTTTCGATCCACCACCATCATGCGCGACTCGCCCCGCCGCTCCGGCGGATGTTGGGCGATGAGTTCCTTCGGCAGGTCGTAGTCGAAATCGGAGGTGCGCATGGAGAGGCGTGGGGCGTGGAGCTGGAATGTAGGCGATTGGGAACGGGAGGAAAATCGGATCTTGAAGGAGAACGCTGTGCCTGTTAATGCTTCGAAGTGAGCAAGTTTTTCCTTCTGTCGTTGAAAACGATCAACCTTTTTGTCCTTTCCATGGTAGTGGGCGGAATTTTGGGAGCCGCCGAAGAAAAGGAAATGGGTTTCTCCGTTGCCGTTGTGGGAGATGCCGACAGTCTCGATGCCGTTGCCTTGTTGACCGCGGAACTCGGCGAGTCGTTCGAGGTGGTGGAAAGGTTGGAATTGGAGGAAATCGCAGCCGAAGGAGTGGTGGGGTTGAAATCCCCGAAACTGGTCGGGGCTGATTTCTTCGTGCTCGTGGAACAGCCGCAGATCCTGATAGAGCGGGATCTGCGGTTTGCTCGCTTGGTGGAAACCCGCACGGGCAGAGTCATTGGTGAAGAGTTGCTCGAGCTTGATCAGATTTCGGACACGGGTCAGAAGCTGGCTGCCTGGGCTGAAGAGTTCGCTGGCGAGGAGAAGGAAACCGAGAGTGTCGCAATTGCCATCATGGGGTTCGGCACCTACGGGCTTGCAGAGGAAGGCATCGATGCCCAGCGTTCAGCAACCGGTTTTTCCCGCCTTCTCGCGGCACGCCTTTCCCACGCGAGTTCCATTTCAGTAATGGAGCGCCGAGGACTCGGTGAACTGGTTTTTGACCAGGATCTTATCGAAGTGGAGAAGGCATCTTTTGCCAGCGGCGATTACATTCTCAATGGTTCGGTGAGCAACCAGGCTGAGAGTTCGAGAGTGTTGGTCCGTTTGAACCGGCCTGCCGTGGTGGATGGGAGATGGTTGACTTCGCGTTTCTCTCCGGTCACGGAACGAGAGATCGAGATCCAGGGAAGCGCTCTCTCCGTCACGGCGATAGAAGAGGTGGCGGGGATGGTTGTGGAAATGATAGAGGAAGCAACTCAGGGACAATTGTCCGGGGTGGCCGAAGACGCGTGGCGTCCCGAGTTGGAGACCGTCGGACTTCATAATGAAGCGATCAGGCTCTATAAATTGGGATTTTACGAGGAATCACGAGCCTGCTTGGCAACGTCACTCGCGATATCCGACGGTGAATTTTTTCCCGCAGTCGAACTGGGGTTTCGCGTCAGATTGATGCAGGCATTTCCTTACCTGGAGCCAATTGAGGGCGGCAGAATAGGGGTGAAAGAGGAACTGGGTGACTTCCGGAATTTTCGAGGGGAGACGGTGGTCGGGGCGGAATTCTCGAATTTCGGTAGTTTGATCGGCCCCGAGGGGCGCGAGAAAACCCCCTCGCCGAGAATGGTCTGGCATGTGACAGAGTTGGCGAAGGAGTTTCAGCGATTCCTCGAATCCGAGGTGCCCGTCGAATCCGAAGGCGAGGAAGAGGAGGCGAGAAAGCGGAGAGAGGGCGCCTCTCAGATTTTTGCGGGAATCCTACCCGCGTATGGCTCCATCATTGAGGCCGTTCTGGACTGGAGTGGAGCGGAAGAAGAAGTAACCCGCGCACTTGAGTTTGAAATCGTCGAATTGAAGAAGGAACTGGTTTCGCTGGGGCGGGAGGCTTCCAAGCGCCAACTTGATCTGCCGGGAAAGCTTGCCGAGTGGCGGGCAGATGGTCAGGATGACGAGCAGGTAGCCGGCTGGATTGAAATCAAGGGTCCTTGGGTGCCTAGCTTGGATGGGAAGCAGCGGGTGCCGGTGGCTCTGCGCCCGACCGAAGGAACTTTGGTCGGAAGAGGTCTCCCATTACCCTCGGGATTCGCGGCCCGGCAGCAAATGTCGGCAGGAATGAGAGAGCGGGAACTGGAAGACCCGGACTACGACCATTTGAGTTCCACCTTCGGAAGGGTGCGAACGAGAATGGCCTATCGAGCGTGGCCGCCGGAAAGAAGTACGCCTTCGCCGGCGGAACTGAAGGAGTCTCCGCAAATAGCGAAAGCCTTGGAAGAACACTTCTTCGCTGAGCATGAGGTTCTAGAAGACCGGAGATTCGAAGCCTGTTTTCAACTTGATCGGGCTTTCTTCCGGGCGTTCGCCGCGGAAGATTTGGAGAGAGAAGAGATGACTGCCAACTATCGGAAGGCTCTTTTCGATTACGCGCAGATCCTCGCGGACATGCGAATCTTGGGTGCCTATCTCCAGATGGATCATGTGCTGGTCGATGTCGCTTTCTCGCATGAAAACGGTGAATTCAAGTGGCCTTATTGCTTCTCGGATGCGGGGCGGCGAGAGAAATTTTTTGACCTGATCCGGCTCGCCGTGGAGACGGACAGCGTTTCCTTTATTACCTGGAGAGTAAATCAATGGGCGGGATCGCTCGCCCTTGCTCCCGAGGAGATGCGTGTCGAGGAAAGTCGCCAGATGGCCGATATTCTTCGAAAGTGCCAGGACAAGACACCTGAGTATTCGAATGTGAGAGGAGCTCTTCATCTCAGTTTGGAGAGTCTTGGCCAGCAGGTTTCCAAAAAGGATCCAGAGGAAGCCATTCTCAGTGTGAAGGGATTTGCCGATTTCAAGAGCTTCGGTAGAACCATTGTCGACGAGACGGGGGCATGGTTCTTGAATCTCGACAGGAGTCACAAACGGCGTTTCTCTCGATTTCGCTTCGAAGACGAAAGTTTTTCCAATCCCTTTCCCGACCTTCCTCCCGATGCTGAGCGCGAATTGTTGAGTTCGGGAGTTGATTACGAGGATAAAGCCACCCTGTTTCAGAAAGCGGGCGATCGGTTCTGGATCGTCTGTCGTGATTTTTTGGCTGACTGGAAACCTGGAGAGGAAGCGTGGAGGGTCCGGCGCAGCGAAGCATTGGAGCACCTGACCGGGGGGACAATCGTGGGAGACGATCTGGTATACTTCAAAAACGCGCCGCATCTGAATTTTCCGGGAATGCCCCGGCGAAATATGGCGAAGGTGACCGGCGCCTTTGGCATCTCCCTGGCGAACTTGGAAACTCGCACTCTTTTCTCCGGTCTCCGCAGCCCGGCAAGGAATGATTTGGATCGCGCTCATCAAACCGTGGCGGCGCTGATTCCGGGTTCAGATTCCCGGTTGCTGGTGGCCTTCGCCGAAGAAATGCACGAATTGGATCTGGAAGACGGCTCATCGAGAATGTTGCTGTCGCGGAAAAAGTGGAAGGCTTCACTGAACAACGGAGAGAAGTGGGAACATTGGAATGTTCAGGGGCAATGGAGCACGGCGGTCTGTGATGATCCGGGAGACCGGCCGGGAATTACCCTGCTTGCCGCAAATCGTGAAACGGGAGATTACCGATTACTTCTTGATCGTCGGCATCCCGATACCACTCCTCCCTGGAAGCCCGCTTTCATGCCGCCCGGTTTCGACAAGGCGGGTGAACTCTCCGCCTTGGAGGCGGTCTATTCCTTTCCCGAGAATCTACCCGGAACTTGGCTGCCGCATTTTCTGCCTTCAGCCTATTATGATGGGCGGCAACTGTTCCTAATCACTGATCGGGTCACGGATGAGGATCGTAGGGTCTGCTGCTATTGGCCGGAGGGGCCCGGTGCCGAACCGATAGTGCTCCTCCTGGAGACTCCCGGCTGGGAGAATCACTTCAAGAGTTGCGACAAGCATTCAGAGGACGAGATCACCTACCGCCTTTTGAGTGACGAGTTTCTGTTGAAAAAGGCTCCGAGGGTTTGTCTCTGGAGAGATCGATTGGTGATCTACGGACTCGAAGGGTCCAGGCTTTCCTTCATCAACCGCGAGCTTTTCGACAAGGTGGTCGATGGACTTCGGAAGTAGCTTGGATCGGGAAACGGTTCAGACGCGGGTCATGCCGAGTTGGAGGCTGGTTTGGCGTCGCAATGCAATGATTCCCCAGGTGGAGGTATCTCCAGGGAGAGGGCGAAGCAGATAGGCAAGGGCGACCCCGGCCACCAGCAATCCGGCGATTCCCATGGGAGTGTAGGAGGCGCCCATCCAGATGATTCCTCCCACCAGGATGAGAGCCAGGCGGGGAAGAAAGAATCGCCAGACCGGACGGGGGTTGAATCGAATCCGTGTGAGACAGCGGCCGTCTCCGTGGTATTCCGTCATGGCTGCAACCTGGTAGCGACAACGACGGGGATTGCCGACCAACAGATCGAATCGACTGTGCTCGGGAGTGCATTCGAAGGGAATTCCCGATTCGGAAAGTTTCACTTGGAATGTCTCCAGCCATTGCTCCCGATCGACGCCGTTTTCGCTCCAGTAGGATTTCACCTGCTGATTGAGATCCCAGGGAAAGAGGGTCGATGCATCCCGATAGGTTGGTTCCTCCCGATTGCCGTAGAACTCGGAGGCATCGATCTCCCTCGGAACTTCCGGGTTTTCCGCGTGTGTCGTGCGCCGCGCAAGCAGCCCGATGGCTCTACGCAGGCTTCTCGAAGGTCCCTGGATGAAAGTGAGCAGGGCGATTCCCCATCGAATCTTTCGGCTATCGAAATGGGGAGGCCTCACGGTGGCGCGCTGCGATTGAATCCAGGCACGAGCGGTGGAACTTGCCACCATTCCCAACCCAAAGATTCCGGGAATCGCGAGCCTGGAGAAACAACTGATCAGGAACAGCGCCATCGCCACCGCGACCCAGGTCCAGTCGAGCAGCAGGTTCCAGGGTGAATGCGAGGCCCCATCGCCGTAGAGCGCCTGGAACGGCGCGTGGCCGCGGGGGCCGTGGTAAATGATGGAATCGCGGGTGGCCAGCCGGGCGGCGGGACTTTCGAGATAGACGCGGCCTTTCCAGCGGGCGCCGCCGCGCAGGCCGAAGCGTTCGGGATAGAGAGGCATCAGCAGGGCTTCGGCGCGGCCGTAGCCGAGTTGCTGCTTGAGGTAAGCCTGGATGGTGAAACGCCGGTGGTGCCAGACCATGGCGGCGGGATGAAAACCGATGGGTTTCTCGATTCCCGTGACATGGAAATTGCCGAGGACGGCAGCCTGGAGATTATCGTGAGCCAGCGCGAGCACCCGGGCAACTGGCTGCGCATGGGACCGGAAACCAATGCCATCAACGTGCGCCAGACCT
>JAUIGT010000707.1 GCA_030432615.1 Verrucomicrobiia bacterium | reverse complement strand
CACCGCGCTCGATGAGGGGCGTGGGATCGTGATGATGCGGGGCCGGGGCCTGCATCCACTCGGTGACGGTGACCCAGGTCTCCTCGTCACTGACCTCGGTCACGCCGAAGTTGCCGAGCCGGGCGCCGTATTCGGGGACCAGGACCTGCTCGCTGTCGCGAATCACCTGGAGCTTCTCCGGATCGACCCGGGCGATGAAGAGCGGCGCCCGGTGGCGGAAGACGTGGTCGTTGTCCGCCCCGCGCCGGGTGTAGACGAGAAACAGCGCCTCCTCGTGCACGACCCAGTGCTGCTGGGTGTTGTAGTTCCCGAGGTCCTCGCCGTCGTCGAAGGTCCACTTCTTCGGTTCGGTGAAGGTCCGCCCGTCCTCGCTGACCGCGATGTAGCCGTGGTCGTCGTTGCGCATGGTGAGAAAAAATCGGTCGCCCCATTTTGCCAGCGAGGGTTCGTAGAGTCCGCGCTTGATGGGCACGCTGAGTTCGCTGCCGTGATCGACATAACGCAGTTCCTCGCCATCGAAGGCGCAGCGCAGCACGGTGACGGCGTAGTGGGGCGCGTCGAGCGCCTTGAAATAGACCGGGAGCAGAACCTCGCCGTTCTCGAGATCGACCCGCTGCACGCAACCGGAACCGCTGTTCACGAACTTCGGATCGTCGGGCATCTCGACCGTTTGCCACGGCGACCAGGAATGCGTCTCCGGATCGTAGACCGCGTAGGCGGATCCGCGGGGCCGCGTTTTCATGACCGCGTTGTTTTCGTAGACCACGGTGTGCCCGGTGCCGAGCAGCTTGCCGGTCTTCGAATGCCACTTGGGCCAGAAATCGCAGACCGTGATCTCGAGGTCGTCCTTGCCGTTCCACGAAAAGGGCACGCGCGCGAAGGAGTCGTGTTCCACGGGAGCGGTCCACGTTTTGCCCAGGTCGGCGGACCGCATCTCGTTGAGCGCGTAGAATAGGTCGGACCCGGAAAGCTGGAGCTTCTGGAGCGTCATCACCACCAGCGGCGTGTCGGACGCATTGCCTTTCGAGCCCGGCGGGATGGCTCCGGCGCGAGCGTGCACCCAGCAGAATTGCTTGTCGAATCCCCGCGTCGCCACCGAGAGATCGATGTCGTAAAGCGGATCATCAGCGGAGCTGAAGAACGGAAACGCGAGGAGAGCGGCGGCGGGGACGAGACGAGACAACATGCGGTCAGCCTATCCGGTCGAGGAGTTCGCTGACAAACCCGCAGCGTGGCGTCTTGGCGCCCGGGGAATCATGGCGCTCTGTTCGAAACTCTGCTAGATGCTTGGTAGCGACCATCACATTTCCACCCATGCTCCGACCCCAGAAGAAATACTCCGTCTACGATCTCCAGCAGCTCAAGGGCAAGCGCTGCCTGACCCACATCCATGTGAAGACGCCGGAGGAAGCGGCGGCGGCGGATGCGGCGGGGATCGACCTCATGAGTTGTCCCTACGACACGCCCGAGGCCCAGGCGCGGCTGCCCCTGCTGGTCGAGGCGGCGCCGACCGCCTTCCTCTCCGGTTCCACGCCGCACGGCATGGCGACGCAGGAAGAGGCCATTCGCATCGGGTTCTCGGCCCTGGAGAAAGGCGCCAGCTCCGTCTACTGCTCGGCCAGCCCGTTTCTCATCGAGGCCATGGCACGCGAGGGCATTCCCGTGGTCGGCCACCTCGGCATGGTGCCGCGCCACGCCGCGTGGACGAATTTCCGGGTCATCGGGAAAACGGTCGAGGAAGCGAAGAGGCTCTACGGGAAGATGAAGGAACTGGAGAGCGCCGGGGCCTACGCGGCCGAGTTGGAGCTGGTGCCGCACAACCTGGCGACTTGGCTTTGCGGAAAGACCTCGCTCCTCCTGATGTCGCTCGGTTCGGGTTCCGGCTGCGACACCCAGTTCCTTTTTTCCGACGACATTCTCGGCGACTACGACGAGCGCATTCCGCGCCACGCCAAGGCCTACCGCAATTTCCTGGAGGAGTACCGCCGGCTCCAGCAGGAGCGCATCGCCGCGTTCCGGGAGTACGCCGAGGACGTCAACGAGGGCCGCTTCCCCGAGCGCAGCCATCTTTCCGAGATGGACGCCGAACGCCTCGAGCAGGTGATCGGCGAGATCGAGGCCGGTGGCGACGCCTCGTAGCCTCGCGCCGCCGTGGGGCGGTAGTCGCTCGTCCTCTCTACTCGTCCTCCTGCAATACCGACCACCGCACGATTTCCACCGGGGTATTCATCCAGGGGTTGTCGGAGTCGGCAGCGCTTTCGATGATGACTTCCATGGCGCCGGGATCCGCCTGGATCCAGCGACCGTCGCCGAGGTAGGCGAGCATGTGAACGCCGTTGGTGGTCACGGCGAGATCTCCGCTCTCGAGCTGCCGGTGATCCAGTTCCACGATCGATTTCGCGGAGAGACCCAGCTTGGTGGTGAAACCCCGGTATTCCTC
>JAUIGT010000706.1 GCA_030432615.1 Verrucomicrobiia bacterium | reverse complement strand
TCGGAGTAAGAGTAGAGCAGCAACACCCGTTGAGTGTCTTCGACGAGGATGGCACCAATCTGGGAGACTACTACGCCGACCTGTTCATCGAAGATTGCCTCATCGCCGAATTGAAGGCCTCACGAACCATCGCCTCCGAGCACACCGCCCAGCTGCTCGGCTACCTCCGCGCCAGCCGCGTCCGGGACGGGCTCCTCATCAACTTCGGTGCCCCGAGATTCTTCATCAAGAAGTTCATCCTCGAACCCCTCCCATGAACCACCCCTGGACATCCAAACTCCTTATTGCGTTCTTTTGCGTTTTTTGCGGCCATTCGTTTTCCGCCGAGCGGCCCAACCTCATGATCATCCTCGCGGATGATATGGGCTACGGCGACCTCCAGTTCACCGGCAGCGAGCACCTGCGCACTCCCCATCTCGATGCCCTCGCTGAATCGGGCGTCTTCTGCACGCAAGGCTATGTCGCCAGCGCGGTCTGCTCTCCCTCCCGCGCCGGGCTGCTGACGGGACGTGATCCACGGCGCTTCGGTTACGAGGGCAACCTCAACCAGGGCGCCGCCAACTACGCCACCCGGCCGGAACTGCTCGGGCTGCCCCCGGGCGAACACACGCTCGGCGATCACCTGCGCGCCGCCGGCTACGCCACCGCCTTGATCGGAAAGTGGCACCTCGGCATCGGCGAGGGATTCCATCCCAATGAGCGCGGCTTCGATCACTTCTGTGGCATGCTCACGGGCAGCCACGGCTATTTCCCCGGTGAGATGAAACGTCACCAACTGGAGCGCAACGGGGAACCACTGACGGAATTCTCCAGCCCCTACCTCACCGACTTCTTCACCGACGAAGGGCTCGCCTGGTTGGAGGCCCGTCACGAAGAAGAGAAGCCGTGGTTCGTCTTCTTCTCCTACAACGCCCCCCACACCCCGATGCAGGCGACCGAGGAAGATCTTGCGGAATTCGCCCACCTCGAGGACCCGAAGCGCCGCACCTACGCCGCCATGATGAGGGCGCTCGATCGCGGGGTCGGACGCATCCTTCAATGGCTGGAGGAAAGCGGCGAGCGGGAAAACACCCTGGTCGTCTTCTTCTCCGACAACGGCGGCGCCACCAGCAACGCCAGCTGGAACGGGCCGCTCTCCGGAGTGAAAGGCTGCCTCAAGGAAGGCGGAATCCGCGTGCCCATGATCTGGTCCTGGCCCGGAACCTTGCCGTCTGGAGAACGCTACGAAGAACCCGCCTCGTCCCTCGATGTCCTCCCCACTTTTCTCGCCGCCGCGAAAGCGGAACCGCTGCCGCTGGCACCGCCGCGCTCCCACGAGGACAAGCGGAACCGCAAGCGGGCCGTCGAGACGTTCGGCGCCTACGACGGAATCGATCTCCTGCCCCACCTGTCGGGCGAGAGCGAGGCCCCGAAACGCACGCTTTTCTGGAGATTGCAGGGACAGGCTGCCCTCCTCGATGGCGAAGACAAGCTGATCCGCCTTTCCCATCGCCCCGCCCAGTTTTTCCGGCCTGCCACCGACATCGCGGAGCGCAACGACCTCGCGCCCAGTGGCGGCGAGCGATTCGAGGAGTTGTTCCGCCGGCTCGCCGAATGGGAGGCCTCCCTGCCGACGGTTCCGCTCTGGGGGTCCTCCCCGGTCTGGTCGGGAGAAAGCGCGAGGCACTACGACGAGTGGCTACCGCGCGACGAGCCGCGTTGATGGCGAAATGGGTTCCCGGCTCACTCGACCAATTCCAGCCTTTTCTCCAGTTGGGCGCGAAACCGGGCCAACACATCGGATACGGCCTCGTCCTTGGCGAGATTCGTGAACTGCCCGGGATCGGCGGTCATGTCGTAGAGTTCTTCGGACCCGTCCCGGTAGCGCATGTAGGCCCAGTCGGCGGAGCGGAGGGAGTGACCGTTCTTCACGATCGATAGCGCGAATTCCTTCACCTCGGCTTCCGGGTTCTCCAGGATCGGCACCAGGCTCGATCCCTGCGCCGATTCGGGAATGGCCACGCCGGTCAGTTCGCAGAGCGTGGGATACAGGTCGACGAGTTCCACGATGGAATCGGAACGCCCCGGTTCCATCCCCGGCACCGAGATGATCAGCGGTACCCGCGTCACCTCCTCGTGCAGGTTCGATTTCTGCCAGAAGGTGTGTTCACCGAGATGATACCCATGGTCGCTGGTGAAAACGATGGCCGTGCTGTCACGCAATCCCTGGCGTTCCAGTTCGTCGAGCACCTTGCCCAGTTGTTCGTCCATGAAGGTCACGGTGGCGTAGTAGCCCGTCCACATGCGCTGCTGGTTCTCGGGATACCGGTCGATGCCGTGACTCTTCGAGTTGGAGCCGGAAATCCCGGCCTTGGGAATGTCATCGAGGTCGCCTTCCGGCACCGGCGGCATCTCGATCCGCTGGTGCGGATACTTTTCGAAATAGCGCCGCGGAGCCACATTCGGGTAATG
>JAUIGT010000705.1 GCA_030432615.1 Verrucomicrobiia bacterium | reverse complement strand
GCCGCGCCGGTAGATGTAGGTCGGCGAGGGATCTCCGCGGTCCCAGAGCGCGCGGATGGCGAGGCTGGGCTCCATACGGCGCTTCACTTCCTCGATTTTTTCCTGGAGGGCATCGACCTCGGCCCGGGCGGCTTGCACGGCCTCCGGTTGCCGGTGGTTCGGAATCACGAGCGCGGTCTGGAGTTTTTCCACCAGGCGTCGCTGCTCCAGGCTGCGGGTGTTGTCGGCGCGTTTCAGCGCGATGAAGGTGGCCTCGCGGTCTTCCTCGGACTGCTCGGGGTAGTGGGAGCGAAGCATCGTCCTCCGCCACTCGGTCTCGGCGGCGAGGTGACGCTTCTCGAGATCGCGCAATTCCTTGGCCAGCGGCGGATTCACCGCCTCGACGCGGGCGACCTGCTCCGGGGTGCCGAGTTCGAGGGTGCGGGTCTTGAAACTGAGCCAGTCGTGCTCGTCGAGCGCGCCCTGGAAGACGGCCTTGAGCCGGTAGTAGTCCCGCTGCGGAATCGGATCGTATTTGTGGCTGTGGCAGCGGACGCATTCCATGGTCAGGCCCATGACGCTGGAGCCCACGACATCGATGACGTCCGAGATGACGCCGACACGGTTCTCGATGAAGTTCATGGTGCGCGACCCGGTCTCGTCGATGCCCATGCGGAGAAAGCCGGTCGCCACCAGGTTTTCCACCATCTCGTCGGTGATCTCGTCCGCGTTTTCCACGTCGATCAATTCATCGCCGGCGATCTGCTCGAGGAGAAACTCGTCGTAGGGCTTGTCCGAATTGAACGCCTGGATGACGTAGTCGCGATACTTCCACGCCACCTCGCGAACCGGATCGGCCGAGGTGCCGCCTTCCGAATCCGCATAACCGGCGAGATCCAGCCAGTAGCGTCCCCAGCGCTCCCCGTAGTGGGGCGAGGCGAGCAGGTGATCCACCATCGTCGCGAACCAGTCGGGATCCGCGCTCTCCCGCCAGTAGCGCCACTCGTTCACCTCGGGCGGCATCCCGATCAGGTCGAGATAGGCGCGGCGAATGAGCGTGTCGCGGTCGGCTTCGGGGGAGAAATCGAGCCCCGCGGCGGCGAGGCGGGAGCCGATGAACTCATCGATCGATCCCGCACCCGGCTTCGCCTTTGGCGGCTGGAAGGCCCAGTGGCGCCGGTCTTCGTCGGTCACCAGCGGGTCGGGCTCGCCGGTGGCGACGTCGGGCGCGATGTTCTCGACCGGTGCCCCGGCGGCGATCCAGTCGCGCAGGATTTGCACCTCGCTTTCCGGAGGTCGTTTCACGAAAGCCTTGAGCAGGAGCGCCTGCGGGGGGCAGGCTTCGCTTTCGATCCGCTGAATCATCGGGCTGGCCTCGGGATCGCCAGGCACGAGAGCCGGGCCGCTGTTGCCGCCTTTCATCATGGAGGTCAACGTTCGCAGGTCGAGCCCGCCGTCCTGCTTCTGCGCACCGTGGCAGGCGACGCAGCGGAGGAGCATCACGGGTAGGACGTCGTGCTGGTGCGGCGTGTCCTCCGCGAGTCCGGGGGCGTTGCGGAATTCGGCGCCGCCCGCGATCCAGTCGTGGATCATCCGGCGTTCGCTTTCACTGAGTGGATCTCCCTTCTTCGGCATCTCGCCGCGGGCCACCATTTCATAGAGGTGGCTGTGCTCGGGATCGGTGGCTTGGAAAACGGGACCGCTTTCGCCTCCGCGCACCAGCCCGGCGGCGGAGGAAAGATCGAGTTCGCCCTTTCGCGTATCGGCATTGTGGCATTCCACGCAGCGCGCCTCCAGCAGCGGCGCCACCGTTTCCTCGAAGAGCGGAGCCGCGGGTGCCGGCACCGTCAATGCGACGATTCCCGCCGCCAACGGGAATCGCAATTTGCGGCCGAAACAGACCGAGTTTTTGGGAAACGGAAACAGCATGAAAACGACCTTGGTATCCTGCATGAAACGGGCCGGAATTCCCACTTTCGAATGACCGTATCTGCGTAGGGCCTCGGCGCTTTCGCGGGGCACGTCTTCACGGAAAGAAAAGTTATTTCCATGAAATAAAAGCGAGTCGAAGGGTGGAGGCGTGAAAGTTACCGTCCAGTCGGTGGCGGAGCGGGCCCGGGTTTCCCTGGGCACCGTGAGCCGGGTCATCAATCGGGATCCCTCGGTCAGTGCGGATCTGACGGATCGCGTTCGGCGGACGATCGAGGAACTCGGTTACACACCTCTCCGTCGACGGAAAGCTCAGGGCGAAGCGGGCCTGGTTGGCCGAAACATCGGACTGCTGACCCTCGGGATGGATCGATCCCTGTCGAAACTTCCGGTGGTGACGGCAGCCATCGATGGCATCCGCGAGGCTCTCGGGGAGGCGGGTGCCACGCTGCAGTGGTTCGACGCGCCGGAACCGTCCGCCGAACCTGCGTGGTGCCGACGAGTGAAATGTGACGGCTGGCTGATCAAGGGGGCCATGCAGGGCAAC
>JAUIGT010000131.1 GCA_030432615.1 Verrucomicrobiia bacterium | reverse complement strand
GAGGCCGAGCTGGGCATCGGCGAAGGTGATGGAGGCGTGATAGGCCTGGATCGCCTGCTTGGCGAGATCTTCGGCGAGATCGATCTGGTCCTTCTTGCGCCGGATCGATTTCCGGGCCGGCTCGGGCAGGGTGTCGAGGTAGCCCTCGGGTTCGGTGGGGACCTCGATTTCCTCCACCGGGTAGAGATCGAAATATTTCTTCGGCGCCACGTAGGGGGTGTGGGGGCGATACAGACCGACGGCGAGGAAGGAGCGGGTGTCGTTCTTCGCGTAGCGTTCCATCTGCTCGATGGCCTCGGCGGCGGCGATGCCATCGGTCTGCTCCGCGTCGGTGCCCTCGGCCGCCAGCCAACTCAGGGTGCCGCCGAAACTCCCCGGCCGGAGGCTGAAGATCTGGTCCTCGTCGTAGACGTCCCTGCCGATGGGATTGATCGTGTGATTCCAGGAATAAGGATCGTCGTGCCCTCCGGTGCCGATGTGCTTGGGCACTTGGTAGTGGTACATCTTGCCGATGCGGGTGGCGAACCAGCCCGCGTCCCGGAATTTCTGGGGCAGGGTACGGACGTTGGGCACATGCTCCCGCAGGTAGACGGAATTGCGGTGAATCAGGGTCTGGTCCGGGTAGAGACCGCTGAGAAAGGAAGCCCGGCTCGGCCCGCAGAGGGCGTACTGGCAGTAGGCCCGATCGAAGCGAACCCCGCGCGCGGCGAGTGCGTCGATGTTCGGGGACTTCACTCGCGGGTGACCGTAGGAACCGAGGTCGCAGTTGAGGTCGTCGCAGACGAGGAAGAGAACATTGGGAGGGGCGGCGTGGAGCGTGGGGCCGGGCGCTTGGAGCCAGGCGAGGGCGAGCACCAGAAATGCGAACGATCGAAATCTCATGGTCGGATGATAGCAGATCCAACGCGAATGGGAGGCACGTGTTTCCGGTCGAAAAGGCCGGTGTGTTCGATTGCAGAGGCGGGCGCGAGTTGGTTGAATCGGATCATGCCTCAGAGATCCCTCTTCATCTGCCTCGGACTCCTGCTCGCCACGCATGCTCACGCCCAGCACGACCCCCAGCGTAATGCCACCCAGCAGATCGCGGTGGGAAATTTCGAGAAGTTCGAGCAGGAGATCGCCAAGGGAGAAGCCGACGACCCGGAGACGCGCTTCGTGCGGATGATGGCGGCATTGAAGCAGGGGAAGATGAACGAGGCGGTGGACCAGGCGCGGGCGGCGCTGGATTCGGGCCTCTCTTTCGAGCGCCTGGTGGCCGGTCCTCGCGAGCTGTTGGCGCCGCTCCGGGAGACGGAGGAATGGAACGCGTGGATGGCGGAATTCGGAGGCGACCGCATCCGCCTGGTGCACGGGCCCATGCTGGGGGCGGTGACGGATTCCTCGGCCTCGATCTGGGTAAGGACGGCAAACCCGGCGTCGGTGAGCGTGAAGATCGGCGACCGGGAGTTCGGTCCGGTGAAAACCTCGGCAGCCAGCGATCACACGGCGGTGGTCGGACTGGACGGATTGGAGGCGGCGACGGAATACGACTACCAGGTCCTCGTCGACGGCAAGCCGGTCGAGGCCGAGGAAACGCATTTCACCACCTCCCCGAAAGTCGGCGAAGGAGCCCGCTTCCATGTGGCCTTCGGAGGCGGGGCCGGCTACGTCCCGAAGTGGGAATACATGTGGGACACCATCGCGAAGTTCCAGCCGCAGGCGATGCTGATGCTGGGCGACAACGTCTACATCGATCAGCCCGAGTTCCGTCTCTGCCAGGACTACTGCTACTACCGCCGCCAGGCCAGGCCCGAGTGGCGGCGACTGGTCGCGCGGACGCCGATGTATGCGATCTATGACGACCACGATTTCGGGGACAACGACTGCATCCCCGGGCCCGAGATCGAGAAGCCGGCCTGGAAGCGGGAAGTCTGGAACGTCTTCCGCCAGAATTGGGTCAACCCGTCCTACGGAGGCGGGGAATCGCAGCCGGGTTGCTGGTTCGACTTCCGCATCGGTGATGTCCATTTCATCATGCTCGACGGGCGCTACTACCGCGACCTGAAGGGCGGCAGCATGCTCGGACCGGTCCAGTTGGCCTGGCTGAAGGAGACGCTGAAAGGGTCGGACGGCACCTTCAAGGTGATCTGTTCCCCGGTTCCGTGGACCGCGAACATCAAGCCGGGCAGCAAGGATCCCTGGGACGGTTATCCGGAGGAGCGGGAAGCGATCTTCTCCTTCATCGAGGATAACGACATCGAGGGCGTCTTCCTGGTTTCGGCCGACCGGCACCGCACCGACCTTCGCACCACGGAGCGATCGAATGGCTACACGCTCTTCGAATTCGAGAGTTCGAAGCTCACGAACCGGCACACCCACAAGGTGGTGAAGACGCCGGGCTTGATCTGGGGCCACAACGAGACCTGTTCCTTCGGCCTGATGCGTTTCGACACGACCGCAGCCGATCCGTCGGTGACCTTCGAATGCGTGGACATCGACGGGGAGGTCCTCGAGACCTACACGCTGCCCGTCAGTCGGCTGAAGTAGACTCGCGATCCAGGCTCTCGTGATTTCGGCGCCTCAATGATTGAACACGAAGGCGGCGGAATTCACCAGCGACCAGAGGATGTCCTCGATGGCCTGCTGGCGAGTCAGACCCTCGGTGGCGAAGTAGGCGACGGCCGTCCTTTTCTCCTCGTCCGAGGGCGGGCGCGACAGGCTGGCGAGGTAGAGTTGCTCCACGAGTTCGGCCTCGGTCGCCTTTGATTTCGCCAATTCGGCGGCCCAGCCTCCGGCGTCGGCGAGCTTGGCCTGAAACTGATCGGAATTCATGAGATGGAGCGCCTGGACGACGCTCGGCGAGGTGTCCCGTTCACAGGGGCAGTCGGCGCTGGAGTCGGGACGGCCGAAGGCGTCGAGGAAATCGTTGCTCAGCTTGTGATTCCATTGCTGCATGGCGGTCGCTCCCTTGGGCAATCCCTGGAAGGTCTCGGGTTTGCCGGTGAGGTCGGTGACGGCATCCAGCAACACCTCGGCAGGCAGCCGGCGGCGGTAGGACCGGGAGAAATGGGTCACATCGGCGACGTTGGTCTCGTTGGGCAGGGAACTGAGCTGGTAGAGGCGGCTGTTGAGGATGGTGCGCAGCAACTCCTTCAGGTCGTAGCCTTGGCGGGCGAAATCGGCCGCCAGCCAGTCGAGGAGCGGTTCGTTGGTGCCGGGATTGGAGGCACGGAAATCATCGACCGGGTGGACGATGCCGCGGCCGAAAAGTTCGCCCCAGACCCGGTTGACGGCCGCCTTGGCAAACTGGGGATTGTCCGGACTGGTCATCCACTCGGTGAGCACGGTTCGGGGGTCGGTTTCGTCGGGCAGTTCATCGAAGACCGGACCGTCCGGCGGTTTGGGGGCGAGGACGACATCGGTGACGGGATGTTTCACCGTTCCCGTCTGTCCGGCCTGGTGCCACCAGAACTCGGGCTCGCCGGAGATCGGCGCGGAGATGCCCTGGCCTTTCCGTTTCATGGACCCGAAGAAGGCGGCCAGCGAGTAGTAGTCGTCCTGCCCCCATTTCTCGGACGGATGATGGTGGCACTTGGCGCAGTCGAGTCGCACCCCGAGGAAGATGCGACTGACGAATTCCGCCATGTCGGCCGGTTCGCGCTTGTCGCGCCAGAGGGCGATGGGGCCGTAATCGTGACTGGAACCCTGGGCGGTGAGCAACTCGCTCACGAACTCGTCCCAGGGTGTGTTCTCGCGAAAGTGCCGGCGAATCCAGTCGTCGAGCAGGTAGACCGGTTTCACCCCCACGCGCTGGGTGTTGGGGCGCAGGAGATCGCCCCACTTGGTCGACCAGTAGTCGGCGTAGGCGGCGGCGTTGGCGTCGGACAACAGTTCATCGATCAGCCGGGCGCGCTTGTCCGGAGAATCATCGGCAAGAAAGGCCCTCGCCTTTTCCGGATCCGGAAGCCGGCCGGTGACATCGAGGGTGGCGCGGCGGAGAAACTCGGCATCGCTGCAGGGCTCCGAGGGGAGAATGCCCAGGTTCTTGAGGCGCTCCCAGGCGTAGCGATCGATCTCGTTGTTCACCGGCAGGGCGGCGTAGGCGGCGTCGGGCTGGAGTTGGTCGGGGGGCACGGTGACGCGGGCAATGTCGACATGGTCTAGGTAGCGGGCGACGATGACGCCTTCGCCGGGCGTGTGGCCGGCGGTGACGTGTCCGTCGTGATCCACGGTGGCGAACGCGGTGTCGGGCGAGGTGAATTCGCACAAGTGGGTGACGTCCCGGGTGCTTCCATCGGAATAACGCGCCGTCACCGTGAGGGAGCGGGTCTCGCCCCTGGCATAGCGTTCCTCCGGCGGCGACGCCGTGATACCTTCCAGGGTCGGCTCGCCGGGAATCTCCCAGGGCATTCCCTGGCGGATCCAATCCAACAGGGTCTGCTCGGCGACCGAACCCGGTTCGATCGCTTGGCCGCCCTCGTGGTCGATGCGGTTGGTGGCCTTGAGGATGAGCAGCGACTGCTCGGGGGCGGCCGGGAACACGCGCCGACCGCGGGCATTGTGGACGATTTCCCGGTAATCGGCCTCGGGATCGAAGGCGAAGACCGTGAGGTGAAAGCCGTTCTGTCCGCCGGCCTTGGCGTGACAGGCTCCGCTGGCGCAGCCGTGACGGCTGAGGATGGGAAGGACGTCGTTGCGGAACGAGAGCGTCGGTTCCGGTTCGGCTTCCGTGCGTCCGACCGACCCGAGGGCGGGTGCCAGCGCGAGGAGAAGCGGGACGAAGCGGGAGAGAAGGGGAGACGAGAAGGAACGCATGGCGAATCGGGAGTGCGCGGGAGTTCCGGTTGGTTACTTCAGGGGCGGCCAGGCGACGGGTTCGCCGTTGGTGGTGAGCACGTGGATCTCGTGAATGCCCCGCAGTTCGGGGTTCAGGTATTCCCAGACGACTTCCTTGTCGCGGGTGATCTCGAAGACCTTGGCCTTGTCCGGCGCCTTCTGGCCGTAGCTGCAGATGACGGTGTGCCCATTGGCGAGGCGTTGTCCGCCGCAGGGATCGGCGAACCGTCCGCCGGCATCCTCGTTATCGACCTTCCAGACGACCTTGCCATCGGCGTCGAATTCCACCGTCTTGTTGCCGTGGGTGAGATTGACGAGGGTGTTGCCATTCTCCAGTCGAATCGCGGTAAAGGGCCAGTTCTCCTCCTTCCGCCCCCCCAGTTCGGGGAGGTCGGTGGGGAACACCTTCACGACCTCGCCGGCCGGCGTGTATTCCTTCACTTTGAAGGCGAGCAGGTGGGGGACCAGATAGTTGCCGTTGGGGAGTTTCCGCGCCATGCGGGTCTGCATGTGATTGTTGGCGGTTTCCGGCTTCAACGGCACCTCGATCTGGATCTCTCCCTCGCGATCGACTTCGAGCAGGCGAGGCTTGGGACCGCGTTCCACGATCAAGGTTCGCCCGTCGTCCAGGCGCCAGGCCGTGCCCATTTCCTTGTTCTCGGGAGAAAGAGCGTAGCGAAAAACGACTTCGCCCTCGCGAGTGTATTCCCGCACCTCCTTGCCGTGGGAGACGAGGACATGCCCGTTGGGCAGGACGAAACCGTCGCGGGATCGCTCGGGTGTCTGCCAGACGATCCGGCTTTCCTCGTCCAGGATGGCGGTCATCGAGCCGGTCACCAGAAACGAGTGCCGGATCCCGTTCCCGGATCGCTGTTCGCCGAAGACTTCGCCGACTTCCCGGCCCTCCAGAGACACGGCAAGGAAGGGAAATCCTGATGCCAGCAACAGCGGAAGAAACAAGGGAATTCTCATAAAGTCAGGGGGTTGTCTGGGCAACAGTCTTGGGTTTTTCGTCCTTGGCGAGGACCTTTCCGTTTTCGTCCCAGGCGGTGATGACGCCCTGGGTGGAACCGGCGAAGAATCGAAGGGACTTCGGGTCGAAGGCGAGGGCGGTGAGTCCGGCGGCGCCCGCGTCCGCGGATTTCTCCCGGGCGCCGGTGGAACGCTGTTCGCCTTCGTGTTCGTTGAGGTCGGTGTAGATGCGGGGCTGACCGGCTTCGTTGAGGGCCACGATCCGGTCGGTGTTGATGGCGGCGGCCTTTTCCGGATCCTTCTCCTCGGCCTTCTGTTTCTCTTTCGCCGGATCGGTGCTCCAGGCCAGCGCGGTCACCGGACCGGTTCGGGTGCCGCCGAAGCTGGCGACCTTCTTGCCGGTCTCGAGGCGCCAGATCTTGATCTCCTCGTCGTCTCCGGCCGTGGCCAGCCGATCGGTCCCGGGGCTGAAGGCGGCGGCGAGCACGTAGTCGGTGTGACCCTCGAGGTGATGGACCAGTTCGCCGTCGTCCAGGTTCCAGACCTTCACGCTCTTGTCCGCGCTGGTGGTCGCCGCGAGACGTCCGTCCGGGCTGACGGCGATGGAGAAGATCGTGTCCCGGTGCGCGGGAATGACCCGGGTGATCTTCCGGGTGGCCATTTCGACGAAAAACAGGCGCCCGCTGGTGGCATCGATCGAGTCCGCCACGAGGAGCGTGTTCGAATCGGGCGTGAACGCGAGCGCGGAGACGCGTCCGACCAGGTCCTGGGAAATCTCGGCGATTCGGGTTCGCTTGGCGGGATCCCAGAGGGAAACGCGGCGGAAGTTGCCCGAGGCGAGGACATTCCCGTCCGATGACCAGGCCAGCGATTGGACGGTGTCGGGACCGGTCTCGGAAGGAGCGGCGGCGGCCGGAGTGAGCCATTTCCCGGATTCCTGATCCGCCTTCGGTTCCCCGACGGAGAACCACTCGATCCCGCTGCCGCGTCCGGCGGCCAGGGAAGCGCCGTCCGGGGAAAGCGCGAGCCCGAAGACGGGTTGGTAGGTCGATGGCAGCGCGGTGAGATTCACCGGGCCATCGAAGGCGGAGAGCTGGAGGCGTTCCCAGAGGGCATCATCCCAGGGAAGTCCCTCATCGATCCAGACCTCGAGCGCGGAAATCTCGGCCGGACTGAGCTGGCCCTTGGGAGGCATGTGGGTGTCGGAATCGGGAAAGAGCACGTCGATCAGCAGGCTGCCCCCGCTGTGGCCGGGGGAGGCCACGGAGCCCGAATCACCGCCGGCAAGGACGGCTTCCCGGCTGGTGAGCAGGAGCCCGCCCTTCCGCTTTTCCTCCGTGTGACATCGGAGGCACTGGCGCTGAAGGAGGGCCAGCGGTGCGGGCTCTTCCACGGCTCGTGCCGCGCCGCTTCCGGCCAGCAGGAAAGCGAGCCCCAGCCATGGTATCCGGGAACCGGAGAACGGAGAACCGCGCCGGGATCGGCGGAGGGGACGATATGGCTGGAGTCGGGGGATCCGCACCCGTCCAAGGTGCCGATCAGGAACGCGATCTTCAACGGCGCGAACACGGAGACGGTCCGCGGGGTTGCGGTGTCACTTCTCCTTGAACTCGCCGAAGTTGCGGTACTTCGCATAGCGCCCGTCCAGCAGTTCGGTGGTGTCCTTTTTCTCCAGCTGGATGAGGTGCTTCTGGATCGCCGATTTGAGGGCGCGCGCCGCGACCTCATGGTCATGGTGGGCGCCTCCCAGCGGTTCGTCGATGACTTGATCGATGATACCCAGCTCCTCCAGGTGCTGGGCGGTGATCTTCATGGCTTCGGCCGCTTCCTTGGCATGGGAGCGGTCCTTCCAGAGGATGGCCGCGCAGCCTTCGGGACTGATGACCGAGTAGTAGGCGTTTTCCATCATCAGCACCCGGTCGGCCACACCGATTCCGAGAGCGCCGCCGGAACCACCCTCACCGAGAACCACGGCGATAATGGGGACCTCCAGGAGCATCATTTCCCGCAGATTGAAGGCGATGGCCTCCGCGATGTTGCGCTCTTCCGCACCGATTCCGGGGTAGGCGCCGGGGGTGTCGATGAGGGCGATGATGGGCGCGCCGAACTTCTCCGCCAACTTCATGAGGCGCAGAGCTTTGCGATAGCCTTCGGGATGGGCGCTGCCGAAATTCCGCCGGAGGTTCTCCTTGGTGTCGCGGCCCTTCTGGTGGCCGATGATGACGCAGCGCCGGCCCTCGAGGTAGCCGATGCCGCCCGGCATCGACTCGTCGTCGCCGATCTTGCGATCGCCGTGCAATTCGAGGAAATCGTCGAAACACCGCTTCACGTAGTCCAGCATGAACGGGCGCTGCGGATGGCGGGCGATCTGGACTCGTTGCCAGGGCGACAGGTTGCGATAGATGTCGAGCTTGGTCTTGGCCAGCTTGTCCTCGATCTTCTGGATGTCCTTGCCCAGGTCCAGGTCATTGTTCTCGGACTGGGCGCGCAGCTCTTGCAGCCGCTGTTCCAGTTCGACAATCGGTTTTTCGAATTCCAGGGGATCTACGTTCACGGGATGAATCAGGGCAATGAGAGGGGAGAACGCCGAGAAATCAAACGATTCCGGCACAAAAAGGGGGTCAGGGGACCAGGGTCACGGGGTTGCTGGGCCGCAGGTAGGCGAACATCTCTTCGAGGTCGGCTTTGTCCACGGTGACGCCGAAGGGATCGGATTTCTCGCCGCCCTCTTCCGACGATTCCCCGCCTCCCCCGTTCGCCGGGCGGATGAAGAGGCCGATGAGACCGGTGCGAATCCACTTGCTGGCTTCGAAGTAGTTCGACGACTCGAAATTCACCGGGCGGCCATCGTGCCAGGCCACCATCTCCGCGATCTTGGTGGAGGCGGGAGGCCTCACCTGGGCGGGCAGGTTGATGTCGATGATGTCGTAGTGCTTGAAGAACTTCCCGTCGTCCGGAGTGAGGATGGTGATGGCCTTCTTCTCCAGGCTGATCCGAACCTTGAAGTTCAGGGGGTAGACGACCAGCCGGTCGCCCGGGTAGATGGTGGGGTCCGTCCGGCCCCCGGCCCGCATGATGTAGTTGATCGAGGTATGGTATTTGCGGGCGATGGGGGAGAGGATGTCGCCCCGCTTGACGACGTGCTCTTCCTTCCCTGGAATGGGCGCGCGTGACAGCAGCAGGTCCATGTTGATTTCCCCGATGATATCGCGCGCCTGGGATGCCGCCTGGGAGTCTGGATAGTATTCCAGCAGGTAGAGGAGTCGGTCCCGGGCGGCTTGGAGTTCGCCGTCGATGAGCAGGTCCTTGGCGGCTTCGAACTCGCGGAGGCCGAGGTCGGGCAGGTCCTTGCGGCTGGTGGGCGACTTGGTGCTTTCGAATTCCCGGGTCGCCTCCCAGTTGGGCCGGAAGTAGTTCTCCCAGTAGTAGGCCACGGCCAGCACGCCCGCGGCCAGGACGACCAGGGCGAAGAAGGCGAGCAGCAGCTTGAGGCGGGCCATGGGGGGCGAAGCGAGAACGAGTCGGGATCGATGCCGGGAAGATTCTCAGAGCAAACCGCGGCGCTTGAAATCGAAAACGTTGATGTCCAGGGAACTCTGGATCATGTCGAAGGTGAACTTCAGGAGCGAAATCTCCCAGGTCTCGTCGATGCCGAGAATCACCGCACGCAACGGGTTGCCGCTGGATTCCACCTCATCGACCACGCGGTCGCAGACCGCCTCGACGCTGTCGTGGACGAGGCTCTCCGAGAGATCGGTCTTGGCGAAGGAGAACCCGTACTTGAGGAAGGCGAGGTTGCCGCCGCTCTGGCGGAACCAGTCGCGGAAGGCGTCGGCGTTCTCCCCGAAACCCTCGAACATCAGGTCCTCGTAGCCCTCGGGCCGGAGAATCGTGGGGCGCCCGGCTTCGATCCTGCCCTCGCGGACCCGGATCTCGCCCGCGCTGTCCATCAGTTCGGAGATCAGGTGAAACTCGAACTGGGTTGATCCGAAGGTATCGATGCGACGGTCGGGTTCCCTCAGCACGCGAGTCGATTCCAGGGTGTAGATGAAGTCGTCGTGGGAAAGGGAGGACATGAGACGAGTTGTTTCGCCAATCTAAGGGAAATTCTCGCTTTTACCACCGGTGCTTGGCGTCGCGGGAAAAAGCCGGGCAACAAAAATGCGCCCCCGAGAGGGCGCATCGCGTGGGGCTCGAAGCTCGAGGTTCCCCGGAACCGGGGGTGCCTGCGATGGCCGGAGCCGGAAGTGATTGAAACGGCGAACGGATCAGCCCGCGTTGGCTTCGATATACTTCACGACGTCGCCGACGGACGTGAGCTTCTCGGCTTCCTCGTCGGGCACCTCGATGCCGAACTCTTCTTCGAAAGCCATCACCAACTCCACCGTATCCAGCGAATCGGCGCCAAGATCTTCGATAAACTTGGCGTCGGAAGTGACCTGTTCTTCGTTCACGCCGAGTTGTTCGACGATGATATTCTTGACCTTTTCTTCGATGGATGCGTCAGCCATTTCAGTTTGCTTGGGTTGGTTGCTTGCGTGAGCGTTAGATACCGAGGCTTTTCAGCTTTGGCAACTAAAATTCCGAGGAGTTTCCCCGGCCCGCGATTCCCGGTAAATCCGGCCTCTCCACAGGTTCACCGGAGCCCGTTGCAAATCCCCGGGACGTTCCTATGGTGGGGCTGTCTCCTCCCGATTTTTCGCATGTCTTTTGTCGATACCTTGAACCGACTCGACGAGACCGGCCGGCGCTCGCCGCTGCTGGCGCGTTTCGAACGGCTCATCGCGCCCAAGTCTCCCGATGAACTGGAATCGATGGCGGCGCGATCGGCGGCCCTGACCCGGAAACACTTCGGCCGGACGATGCGCCTCTTCGCGCCGCTCTACCTGTCGAACGAGTGCATCAACAACTGCCAGTATTGCGGTTTCTCCCGGGACAACCCCATCCTGCGGGTGACCCTGTCCGTGGAACAGGTGGTGAAGGAGGCGCGGCACCTCGCCTCCCAGGGATTCCGCCACATTCTCCTCGTGGCGGGTGAGCACCCGAAATTCGTTTCCAACGGCTACCTGGAGGAATGCATCGCCGCGATCCGGGATTTCATTCCCACGGTGGCGATCGAGGTGGGGCCGATGGAGCAGCCGGAGTACCGGAGAATGGTCGATTCGGGAGCCGAGGGACTGGTGGTCTACCAGGAAACCTACCATCGTGGCGCCTACGCCGCCTACCATACCGCCGGCCCGAAGCGCAACTTCGACTGGCGGTTGGAATGTCCCGAGCGGGCCTATGCCGCCGGTTTTCGCCGCATCGGGGTCGGTGCTCTCATGGGCCTGGCCGACTGGCGTTACGAGGCGCTTCGCCTGGCCGCCCACCTCGAGTATCTCTATCGCCACGGCTGGAAGGCGACCTACACGGTGAGCCTGCCGCGGCTGCGGCCGGCGGCGGGAAGTTTCGAACCCGAGTTCGCCATCGACGATCGGGAATTCGTCCAGCTGATCTGCGCGCTGCGATTGACCTTTTCCCAGGTGGGGATCGTCTTGAGCACCCGGGAATCCCGGGCCCTTCGCGACGCGCTTTTCCCACTGGGCATCACCTCCATCAGCGCAGGCAGCCACACCGAGCCCGGTGGCTACACCGGCGAGGGAGCCGACGACCTCCACCTGACCGTGCGCGGGCGCCGGGTGGAACTGGAGGAGAAGCCGAGCTGCGGCGGAGCCACGGGGCAGTTCGACATCGACGACGACCGCAGCCCGGCGGAGATCGCCGGCCTGTTGCGGGAAATGGGACTCGACCCGGTTTGGAAGGATTGGGACCCGGCAATCCTCGACGCGGGGGCGGCGTCGAACCCTGTCGAGTCCGAGATGCAACCCTGTTAGGTCGCGGAGTGAACCCTGTCAGGTGTGTCTTGGAATGAAACTCGGCAATAGTAACGTGCGGCTCATTGTTTGGCTGATTTCAGCCTGTTGTCTTTGTTACCTTGGGAGCTACCTCGTGCTGAAACTCCAGTGCCTTTCGAATGAAGTTGTTCCGCCCGACCCTTGGAAGGGTTCCCAGAACAGCATGCCCACCAAAGTGGCCGTATGGGGAGATGCGGACATCTCATCGTTTCCAGCGGGGAGTTTTCAATTCCAATATCGGGATCCGGGAATCGAAATCAGCGAGGAAATGGCTGGTTTTCTCAATCGGCTGTATTCTCCGATTCGTTGGATCGATGAATTGGTTTCCGGATGGTCGATGAAATTCCGGCGAGATCGGTTCAAATAGAGGAATGAAAATCACGCTCAACGGCCAGGAACGCGAGTTCGAAGGGGACGCGGGATTTTCCGTGTCGGAGATGCTGGAAAAACTGGAGCTTTTCGGGCATCCGGTGCTGGTGGAACTGGATGGCGAGGCGCTGCTCAGGAACGAGTTCGACGAACGGGAAGTGTCGGACGGCGCCACCGTGGAAATCGTTCGGATGGTTGCGGGTGGGTAGTTGATCGGAGCGCGACGATCCTGCGTCGTGCCGATCGACCGGTTGCGACCAGGGATGGTCGCGGTCCGAACCCTCACATCTCCGGCTGCGAACAGACGTCGTAGAGGTGCTGGTAGACGTGGAGGGCATCCACGGCCTGGCCGTCGCGGAGGTTCGGAAACTTTCCGATGAGAACGGGCCGGTTGTCGTTCAGCTCGGGAATGCAGCCGTGGGAACCTTTCACCAGGGTGGCGTCGAGCGGGATGACGTCGAGCGTCATCCGGAATCCCAGCGCCTTGCGCAGCAGTTTCATCGCCACCTTGAGTTTCGGGGAACGAATCTTCGGATCGAAGAACAGCTCGCAGGGGTCGTAGCCCGGTTTGCGGTGAATGTCGATGGTTCGGGCGTAGTCGGGGGCTCGCCTGTCCTTTTCCCAATAGTAGTAGGTGAACCAACTGCGGATGTTGGAGACGGCGATCAGATCGCCGGCGCGCTCGTGTTCGAGCCCGCGGTAGGTGCGCATGGAGCCGTCGATGACCTCGGAGACGCCCTCGGTCTCGGCCACGGTTTCCCGGACCTCCTCGAGAATGCCGCGGTCGTTGACGTAGATGTGGGCCACCTGGTGATCGGGAATGGCGAAGGCCTTGCAGCTCCCCAGGTCGATCATGTCGGTGCCGAGTTCGTCGCGGCAGACGATCCAGCCTTTCTCCCGGAAGATCCGGTTGAGATGGATGGGGTGATCCACCTCGGTGATGCCGTATTCGCTCAGGAGAATGGGTTGCACGCCTCGGCTCTCGAAGAAGCGGATGAGATCGCCGACCACGGCGTCGATCTGGCCGAGTTCCTGGGAGAGAAAGGAATCGTTGGGCCCGGTCTTCTGGAGCGGGTAGTCGAGATGGGGCAGGTAGACGAGGTTAAGGTTGGGCGTGTGCTGCTCCTCGATCCACTTGGCGGAACGGGCGATCCAGTGGCTGGAGTCGATCCCCGACATCGGTCCCCAGAAAGCCTGGAAGGGAAACTTGCCGAGTTTCCGCTTCAACTGT
>JAUIGT010000130.1 GCA_030432615.1 Verrucomicrobiia bacterium | reverse complement strand
TGGCTGACGACGAGCCCTCGTAGTCTGCCGCATTCGTCACGCGCCCCCGCTCGATCACGCCGTTGCCTGGGCCGAGGGGACACCCTTACGCTTTCAGGGTCAGGAACTTTCTCTCTCGTCATGTCTTCTCCCGCCCCCTTTTTCGGACCCTCGTCCAGCAGCCGTCGTCACTTCCTCGCCAAGAACGCGCTCGGCATTTCCTCGCTGGCGACGGCGTGGCTGTTGAATCGGGAGGGCCTGCTGGCCAAGCCGAAACCCTCGCTCGAGGAGGTCACCTACGACCTCACTCCCAAGCGCCCGCTCGCGGCGCCGGGCGCGCGGGCCATGATCTCGATCTTCACCGGCGGCGGTCCCAGTCACCACGATCTCTTCGACTACAAGCCGATGCTGGAGAAATACGCCGGCCAGCAGTTTCCCGGGAAGGACATCAAATACGACAACGCCGGGCAGGCCACGTCCATCGTGATGCCCTCGAAATGGAAATTTCATCGACGCGGCGAATGCGGGATGGAGATCAACGACACCCTGCTGCCGCACTTCGCCGAGATCGTCGATGAGGTCACCTTGGTCCGGTCGATGCACCTGCCCAACATCCGCAACCACGTCGCCGGCATGCGCGCCCTCACCACCGGGCGTGGACCGGAGGGATGGCCGTCGCTGGGCAGCTGGATCACCTACGGCCTCGGCGCGGAATCGCAGAATCTCCCCGCCTTCGTCGCCCTGGTGCTCGGAAAAAATCCGCCCGGTTCGCCCTTCTGGGACAGTCGACACCTGCCTTCGGTCTACCAGGGCACCATCGTGCGCGAGACCGAGCCGCGCATCGCCAACCTGCGTCCGCCGATGCACCTCCGCGGCGAAGCCCAGGAAAACCAGCTCGGCCTGCTCGACCGGCTGAACCGCGACCACCTCGCCGAACTGCCGGGCGAGGATGACCTTTCCGCCCGCATCGCCAGCTACGAACTGGCGGCGCGGATGCAGACCGAGGCCAGCGACGCGCTGGATCTCTCCCAGGAAAGTGAGGCCACGAGAAAGCTCTACGGTCTCGACGATCCCACCACCCAGCGCATGGGCGAAGCCTGTCTCCTGGCCCGACGACTGGTGGAGCGCGGCGTGCGCTTCGTGCAGATCTGGAACTACGGCTGGGACATGCACGAGAACATCTTCGCCGCGTTGGAAGGCGCCTGCGCCAAGGCCGACAAGCCGGCCGCGGGCCTGGTCAAGGATCTCAAGGGGCGCGGCCTCCTCGATTCCACGCTCGTCCAGTGGGGCGGGGAAATGGGTCGCCTGCCGGTGGTGCAGAATCGCGGCGCCGGCCGCGAACCGGGTCGTGATCACAACACCGAGGGTTTCTCGATCTGGATGGCCGGCGGCGGCTTGAAGAAAGGGCACGTCCACGGCGCCACCGACGAATTCGGTCACCGGGCGGTGCAGGACATCGTCACCCAGCACGATTTCCACGCCACCCTGCTGCACCAGTTCGGCCTCGATCCCGAGGGCCTCACCTACCAGCACAGCGGCCAGAACGTCGCCCTGGTGGAAAAGGGCCAGGGCAAGGTCGTCGAGGGCATTCTCGCCTGATACCAGATCCCCGTGAGAGCGGGAGCGCGCACGAGGACACTGGCGCGCGGAGGCGGAATGCCCGGGAGCGAGGCGCGGGGAGCGGGGAGCGCTGGTGCGAAAGGAGGAATGCTCGGGAGCGAGGCTCGTTATTGGGTTGGGGGAGAGGGGAAGCCGCGATCGGGAGATCCCTCGGCTTCGCTCGGGATGACAAGGGAAGTGAGTGGGCTGGAATGCTGGAATGCTCGCTTAGTCCGAGAAGTGCGAAAGAAGGGCCGTGGGATGGCTCTCCAGAGCCGTCACCCCCTCGCGTCATTCTCTCCCATGTCATCCCGAGCGAGCCTGCGAGCCGAGGGATCTCCCTTTGCCTCATGCGGGTTCGCCCGACATCCGGCTTTCGAAATCCAGCCGCAAGGCCTCCTCTGGCGCGAGCCCTCCTCGGCCCGCGCAACCAACCCTGTTGCCTCGGGCGTCCTACCCTGTTCAGTCACCTGCCCTCGATGCTGAGCAGTCCGGAAACCCCGCCGGTGAGGGCGGTGCCGGAAACGAGGTCCTGCTCCTGCAGGAGCACGCCGCCCAGGCTGGCATTGACGCCGTTGGGACGATCGATATAGCGCCCGCTGAGGAACCCGTTGCGGGCATTGAACCGCAGGATGACCCGCTCGGGGCCGTAGTAGAGCAACCGGTTGTTGCCCGCCCAGGTGAAGGCGCGATCGATTTCGACGAGGCCGAGCCCGGTGTCGCCGGAAAAGTCGGGACCGCTCAGGCGCAGCCAGGCGTTGAAGAAATCATCGGCCAGGCCGGCCATCGCTCGCTCGCTGGGCAGCGGGCGCGTGTAGACGCTCCCGATCACGCCGCGGGTGGTGTCGAAACCGCCGGGATAGACGAACGCGGGCGGTGCGTCGGACTGCCGGACCCAGCGAACCGAGCCATCGACATCGCCGATCCCGATCGAAGCGCGGAAGGTCATCTTCCCGGAAAGGTAACCTCGCCGCCCGGAGTAGAGCGGGCGGTAGAGGGACCATTCGTCGGCGCTGGAGAGGTGACCGGTCAGGGCGGTGCGGAATCCGTCGGCGAGGACCACGAAGCCGCGCGTGATTCCCGTCGGGGTGACGGTGAGAACGCCGTAGCCGTCGCCGGCGGGTTCGAGTGCGGGATCGGCGCCGTCGGGCGCGCGAATCACCAAGGTGTAGGCACCGTTCTTCGTGGTGATGCCGGGGCGCCGCTCGGCGGCGAGTTGGTAGTCGATGCCATCCACCTGGATCGATCCGATGAGCCGGTATCCGGTGCCGGGATTGGCGCCATCGACCTGGGCCAGGGTGAGGTCTAGCAGGACGGCCAGGCCGCCTCCGATGGGCACCGGAACCTGGGCGGTGCCGTCGGCGGGGTCAAAGCTGCCGCGCACGACGTGGCGATCGCGTCCGATCCAGAGCTGACCGCTGAAGGCCCCGCCGGGAGTGACTCGGAAATTGAGCATGCCGCCCTGGAGATCGCCGCTGGCATCGACCTCGACGGTGCCACCGAAGAGGCCGGCCGCCGCCGCGTCGAAGGTGCCGACGGGACTGGTCGCCGGATCGGTCGCGGGCACGCCGGGCAGACCGGCGCGGGTCAGGAGTCCGGCGTCCTCGCTGCCGGGGTAGGGGAAACCGGTCCCGGGTTGGAGTCCGAAGGCGCCGCTGGTGGTGGCCAGCAGGAAGTGACCACTGGCCAGCTTCTGTTTCTGGAAGGCGATTCCCCGCAGGGCGAGGCGGGTGCGGGTGGCGGGATCGAAGTAGTTTCCGTTGACCAGACCGACCCGCCGGTTGGCGCGGGCGTTGATGCGCTCGGGGCCGTAGTAGACGATGGCGTCGTTGGGTCGCCAAGTGACCACCTTGTCGATGGGAGAGCCGGGACCGGGCAGCTCGGTGCCGCGCAGGGCGAGGGCGGCGTTGAATTCCTCCATCGCCAGGGTGTCGAGCACCGGGGAACCGGGCGCCGGAGCGATGAACCGGCTGCCGAGCGCCCAGGTCTCCAGTTCGAAACCGTCGGCGTAGCGTCGCTCGCGCGGGTCGGGATGCTTCTTCCACTGCACCAGCCCGTCGAAATCACTGATGCCGGCCTGGTCGCGCAACACCATCCGTCCGCCGATCCGACCGCGCCCGAGACCGGCGACGGGGCGATGAATTTCGCTGAAAAGGGCGAAGGTGCGATCGGCCGAAAGGAAGGCGACGTCGGCGAAACGGGTGCCGTCTCCCAGCGCGCCACGCACGCGGACGATTCCGCCGCGATTGACGGAGACCGTGGCCCAGCCGTCGCCGCCCGGGCGCTGGTCGTTCCAGGAAGCATCGCGCGGGAACAGGGCGGTGTAGGTGGTGTCCACGCCGTTGGCGGGATCGTCGTCGGGAGTCGGCAACGGATTGAATCGTGGATGGAATGGCGCCCTCGGCAGGTCGGCTTCCGCGACGAGGCCGTTCCAGTCGATGGTGCCGATGATCCGTTCCTCGTTGGTGGTACCAGTGCCCTCCAGCTGGAGATCGACGGCGATGACGCTTCCGTCGGGTTGGTTCAGGTCGGTCAGCAGGCGACCGGCGGCATCGAAGGCGCCGCGAAGGACGGTTCGGCGACCGTCGAGATACAGCGTGGCGCTGACATTGCCGCCGGGGCCGCTGTTGGGACGGGGCGGGGAAACGACCAGCCGGTGAATCGCGCCGACCAGGGTATGCCCGTCGGCGGCGTCACGAAGCAGTCCGTCGTAGATGCCGGTGAGCGCGTCGTTCCAGGGAATCGGATTCGTGTCGGGCGCGTCGGCCTCGGCGTCGGGCGTCAGGGCCACGACCTCCCGGGTTCCCCCCTGGGAGACGGTGTGGGTTTCCCCGTTGATCTGGAGCACGCCACTGCGCGCTTCTGGCGCGGTGTTTTCCAGGACGGTGACGACGATGGTTTCGTTGCCGCTGCCGCTTTCCGGGGAAACGGTGATCCAGTCGAGGTTCTCCACGATGGTCCAAGGGGTGTTCGCGGAAATCTCGAAAAGGTAGGCCTGGGGCGCCGCGTCGATGCCGCGCGAGGCCGGGAGGACGTTGAGAAAGGCGGGCACGCCGAGTTGGGTCAACTGGTGGGTGGCGCTCCCGACATCGATGTCTCCCATCCGCGTCGCGGTCGTCGTATTGGCCTCGACCGTGACGGTCAGGGTGGCGTCACCGGTCCCGGAGCCGGGGGAGACGGTGGCCCAGGGAATGGCTTCGGAAACGGTCCAGTCGGTGTTGGAGGTCAGCTCGATGGCGTAGCTGGTCGCCTGCGGAGCGACCTCGTTCTCGGTCGGATCGAGAGTGAACACCGGGGGCACGCCCTGCTGGGTGAGGGTGTGCGTTTGCCCACCGATGGTGAGTGTCCCGTTTCGTGAATCGGTCGAGCTGTTTTCGGAAACCGAAACCGTCACCGTGTCGTCACCGTTTCCGGATTCGGGCGCGACCGTGACCCAATCGAGCGTTTCGACGACCGACCAGGCGGTGTTCGAAGTCACCTGGATCGGGTAGGTCTGTGCGGTGGGATCGACGGTCTTGTCCGCCAAGTCGATCGAGGTCTGGGCCGGCGCGCCGTCCTGGGTGAGAGCGTGGCTTTCCCCGCCGATGTCGATGCTGCCGTTGCGGGAACTGGTGGCGGTGTTTGCGGTCACGGTGACGGTCACCGAACCATTGCCGTTGCCGGAGGGGGGAGACACACTGACCCAGTCGAGCGATTCGGTCACCGACCAACTGGTGTTCGAGGTGATGGTGATGTCGTAGCTCTGCGCAGTCTCGTCGATCTGCTTGGAAACCGGATCGATGGCGGTGACCGGGGCCACGCCCTGCTGGGTGAGGGCGTGGGTTTCCCCGCCGATGTCGAGGTTGCCGTTCCGCGAGGCGACCACGGTGTTTTCGGTGACCGTGACCGTCACGGTGCCGTTGCCGGAGCCGGAGTTGGGAGAAACGCTGGCCCAGTCGAGCGACTCGGTCACCGACCACCTGGTGTTCGACGTGACGGTGATGTCGTAGCTCTGCGCGGCGGTGCCGACGGTTCGGTTCAGCGGAGAGATCGAGGTCGTCGGCGGAGCCGCCTGCTGGGTGAGGGCGTGGATTTCTCCACCGATATCGATGTTGCCGTTGCGGGAACTGGTGGCGGGGTTCGCGGTTACGGTGACGGTCAGGGTATCGTTGCCGCTGCCGCTGGTCGGCGACACCGACACCCAGTCGAGCGCCTCGGTGACGCTCCACGACGTGTTGGACACGACATCGATGGTGTAGGACTGGCCCGCCGAGGTGATCACCTTGCTCAGTGGCAGGATGTCCGTGGAGGGAGGCGCGCCCTGCTGGGTGAGGGCGTGCGTTTCCCCGCCGATGGTGAAACTTCCGTTGCGCGGGGAGGTCGAGGCATTGGCGGAAACCGTGACCGTCACCGTATCGTTCCCGGTGCCGCTGCCCGGGGAAACCGAAACCCACGGGAGCGATTCGACGACCGACCAAGAGGTGTTCGAGGTGACGTCGATGTCGTAGGTCTGGGCGGAGGCATCGACCGTCTTGCTGGTCGGCGACAGGCCGGTGAAGGCCGGGGCCGCCGCCTGGGTGAGCTGGTGCGCCTGGCCGCCGATGGTGAGGGTTCCCTGGCGCGAGACGGTGGCGGGATTTTCCAGGACGGTGACGGTGAGGGTGTCGTTGCCGTTGCCGGAAGTCGGGGAGACCGAGACCCAGTCGAGGCTTTCGCTGACGGACCAGGATGTGGTGGAGGTCACCTCGATGGGGTAGGTCTGCGCGGCGGAGGTGATCGACTTCGACGTGGGATCGAGGGACGTGGCGGCGGCGTCGGCGATGGTGACGAGGGCGGAACCGGTTTCCCCGAGGAGGGCGCCGCCGACGGGTTGGCCGAGTTGCACGGTGAAGGTTTCCTCGGGTTCGATGGCGACATCGGTGGCGAGCGGGATGGTGATCGTCTTGTCGCCACTGTCGCCGTCGGCCCAGGTGAGGACCCCGGTGGTGACCGTGTAGTCGGTGGTCTCGGTCGCGGTGCCGCCGGAGTAGGTGGCGTAGCCGACCTGGATGGCACCACCGGAACCGCCGGTTCGCCGCACCGGCACGGTGACGGAATTGCCCTCCGTCTCGATGAAACTCCCGGCCGAGATCTCGATCGTGCCCGGCAGGTCGGCGATCCCGGAAAAGACGCGGGCCATCACGTCCTGGTCCTGACCGTAGAGATCCTGGGCGATGAGGAGCCGGCCGTCCGGCTGGAGGCCGAGGTGGCGGACGGAGTTGTAAAAGGGACCGTTCCCGAAATCGGCGACCGTCAGGTTGGCGTCGAAGGAGGCGTCGAAGGAACCGTTCGCCTCGAGTCGGGCGACATAGTTGATGGCGTTGCCGTCGAAGGAGGTGAAGCGCCCGCCGAGGACGATGCGGCCGTCGTTCTGCACGAGGATCGCGTCGACATCGTCGTTCGAGCCGCTGCCGACGTTGGTCCGGAAGGTGTCGTCGACCGTTCCGTTCGCGTTGAGCCGAACGATCCGGTTGACGGCCTGGTTGCGGAACCCGGTGAAATTGCCGCCGACCAGCACCTTGCCGTCCGGTTGCACGGCGATGGCGTAGACGTTGCGGAGCTGATTGAAAGCCGCCGCCGTGTGGGCTCCCGGACCGATGTCGAAAGACGTGTCCAAGGTCCCGTTGGCGTTCAGTCTCCAGACGCCACTGGCGAAGCCGCCGTTGAAGAAGGCCTGGTAGGAAGAGGTGTAGATCAGTCCGCCGACCAGCACCTTCCCGTCGGGTTGCAGCGCCAGGACGTATCCCTGCGATGACGGTTCCACTCCACTCAGCGGCGTCGCCAGGAAACCGGTGTCGAGGCTGCCGTCCCGGTTGAGCCGCGCGATGGCGAGCCGGTTGACCCCGTCGAACTGGGTGAAACTCCCGGTGATGACGATCTTGCCATCGGGCTGGATGGCGATGTCACGGATAGTTCCGTTGGGGCCGGCGCCGGGATCGAAGGTGGCGTCGAGCGCGCCCTCGGGCGTGAGCCGGGCGATGTAGGGGCGGGCGACACCGCGGATGCTGGTGAACTCGCCGGCCACCACCAGCTTGCCGTCGGCCTGGCGCTCGATGGCGTGGATGGGCAGCAGGTTGGCCCCGGCACCCTCGGCGCTGAATGCGGTATCGACGGCGCCGTCGCTCTCGAAGCGGGCGAGGCCGTTGACGAGGACTCCGTCGAAATTCGCGGTTCGTCCCGCGAAGGCGATTCTGCCGTCGGGCTGGATGGCGAAGTCGTAGATCGATCCTGAGTTGGTGAACCAGCCGTGGGAAAAACCGGAGTCGGCCGCGCCGGGTTCGACGATGTTGATGGTGGCGATGTCGTCATCGACGATCACCCCGCCGGTGATCGAGAGCAGTTCGAGTGTGAAGGTTTCCGATCCCTCGGCGAGGCCGTCGCCGACAATGGGAATGCTGATCGATTTTTCCCCGCCCTCGCCATCCGCCCAGGTGACGAAGCTGGAGGTCGCGGCGAAGTCGGCCGGCGAAGTCGCGGTGCCATCGACGGTCTGGTAGGTGACGGTCACCGCGCCCGAGGTGCTGCCGCTGCGCTCGAGACGCACCACGGCGTTGCCGCCCTGTTCATCGACATCGAGCACCGGGTTGGTCAGGCGAATGCGGCTGTCGAAAGTGACGGTGATGTCCAGCCATTCGCCGGCGCCGCTGCCGCCCGCCGCGGTCGTGGCGATCTCGATCCCGGTGGAGGCGTCGTCGAAGGTGTCGCCCACGTTCAACGAGGCGTCGCGCGGGTCGGTGCCCGGGGTGTCGAGGTCGAGGAGGTGGGAATTCTGCGCGTTGCGGTATCCCCACATCACGTAGGCGCCGTTGGCCATGTCGCCGTGGGTGGGATGCCCCGCGTATTTCCGGCGGTAGCCGATCCAGTAGTCGCGGGTGCCGTCTCGCCCGATCTTGAGTGCCAGGGTCGAGCCGAGATCGGCGCCGGAATGGTCGAACCGGTAGACCCGGTAGGTGCCGCTGGTGGTGATCTCCTGGATGGCGGCGTCGGGCAGCCAATTGAGCCGGTTCAGGTACCAGGGATTGAAGTGTCCCGGGTGCAGCGGCGAATCGCCCGGGCTGTCCCCCATGCGGTCGAAATCGTCGCCGTACTCCTCGGTGGTGCCGGCGGGATCGACCGGGTCCGAACTGCCGCCGGGAATGTCCCAGAGGCTGGCGTGACCGAGGCCGTAGGTGTGGCCGAGTTCGTGATTCACCAGGGGACCGGAAAAGGAACCGTTCATCCACATGAAAGGCGCGCCGATCTGGCCGAGGCCGCCGAAGGTGAATTTCGATCCGGGAATGACGCCGGGCCCGAGATCGCTGAAGACCAGAAAGATGCGGTCGTAGGACGAGATGTCGAAGCCTGCGGTTTCCGCGGCGGCGAGGGCATCGAGTCGCAGCTGGACGGTGTTGTTGGTGGTGGCGTAGGCGGCGGCGGTGAGCGGCATCCGGAGCACGCCGGTGACATCCCCGACGTCGAGGGAGAGCGAGGTTTTTCCGTAGGACACCTCGTCGTAGAAACCCTGCGCATCCGTGTTGATCTGTCCGGCGAGGTAGGCCGGCGTGAAGGTCGTGCCGGAGCCGTTGTGGGGCGTGCCTACCAAGTCGGAGAAGTCCGCGCGAATCACGATCACGGTTTTCGGTCCCTCCGTCCAGCTGGAGGCGGCCGTGGCGGGATCCGCGTTGGCGGTGGTGCCGGCGCCACCCGAAGCGCCCACCCAGGGACCGGGGCCTTCCTCGGCGGCGAGGAGTTGCGATTCGACCAGGCCGGCGTGACCGGCGCAGCAGAGTCGCAGAACCTCATCACCGGCCAGGAAGAGCGGTCCCCGGTCGCTGGCGATGCGATTCTCGTTCCCCGCGTGATCCCCGAGCGCCACCGGTAGGGGTGGGGCGAATTTCTCCGGGATCGGCTCCCCGGGCGCGAGACGGCGGAAGGGCGATTCCCGGATCGCGATGCGGTCATCGACGGCGACACCGCTGAGGGGCAGGTCGAGCTTGGTCGGCTGAAATTCCCGCCGACCGAAAACGTAGGCGTTCCAGGATTCGCCGCCGATGCTGGCCACCCGCCAGCTGGGGCGTTCCGGCACGGGACCACCGGGGCGGGGAGCCGCCGCCAGCCATTCCAGGTCGCCGCGTCCATCGACGCGTTCCTCGAGCAGGGCGGTCACCCTTTCCGGCAGCCGGGAGCGCAGGGGGAAATCGATCTCGGCCTCGAGGGCGGCCTCGGGATCTTCCGCGATGAGATCGTAGAGAGCGGCACGCCGTTCGCGGGCGAGCCGGACGCCGCGTTCCAGCGACTCGGGTCCGGCCTCGGGATTCCAGCTTTCCGCCCAACGGACAAAGGCGATGAGGGGATCGGATTCGTCCGCGTCAGCGGGCGCGGACGTTTTATCCGGTGCTTGAGTGGGACCGGCTCGATCCTCGGCGGCGGCGGGAGACAGCGTGATCGGGGCAGTCCGATCGCCTTTCGGCGGCGATGGAATCGCGCGGGGAGGCGAGGACACGAAGGTATGCCTGATCAGGACGCCGACGAGAACGGCGAAGATCAACGCAATCGCGAGAGGGATGAGAGGACGACGAAACGGCATGACTTCCAGGAGGCGTCGGGCGTGGGTGGCGCACCGATCACTTCTTTGAAGCGGAAAAATTTCCCTCTGACACTCAGGCAGATACTAAACCCTATTTCTCCCCGGTTTGGCCACCAAAAAACTGGGAGGAATCCGGGTCGCGGAGAGATTTTCGGTAGGGCTTCAAAGCCGATTCGAGCCAGGGAGGGCGATCGTGTCTTCCCGGTCGATGTCAGAACGTCAGCAACAGGCGCGCGAGATTGAAGTAGATGAGCAGGCCGGAGACATCCACCAGCGTGGTGATGGCCGGCGACGCCACCACCGCCGGGTCCAGGCGAATGGCGCGGGCACCGATGGGCAGGGCGGCGCCGATGAAGGTCGAGGTCATCACCTGGAAGGTCAGCGCCAGTCCGACCACGCCTGCGAGATGGACCAGGGAGGTGCCGGGCTCGACCCCGAACAACCCCTTCGGAAGCAGGAACTGGATCTGGAGGGCGATGCAGATCCCCAGCAGCCCGCCGAGGAGGAGACCGACCCGCAGTTCCTTCCAGACGACGCGGAAGAAGGCGCGCGTGCTCAGTTCGCCCAGCGACATCGCGCGGATCACCATGGTGGCGGCCTGGGCGCCGGTGTTGCCGCCGGCGGCGACCACCATCGGCAGGTAGAGCGCGAGCACGTAGTGGGTGGTGAAGACCGACTCGTAGCGATGCATCACGAAACCGGAAAAGAGCGCCAGGAAAGCCAGCCCCAGCACCCAGACGAAGCGGCGCCGCAGGTGGGTCATCACCGGCGTCTGCAGGTAGGCGAAATCCCCGCGATCTCCGCCGATCCCGCTCGCTTTCTCGATGTCCTCGGTGTGCTCCTCCTCGAGAATGTCGAGCGCGTCATCGTGGGTGATGACGCCGAGGAGTCGGAACTCGGAATCGACCACCGGCAGGGCCACCAGGTCGTAGCGGGCGATCATATGCGCCGCCTCCTCCTGGTCGGCCATGGCCTCAATGGCGATCTGGTCGCTGTCCATGACCTCCTCCACCAGGATGCTGCGCCGGTTGAAGGCGAAGTCGCGGAGGCGAACCTTGCCGAGGAGTCGGCCCAGGTCATCGACCACATAGATGCGGCTGAGGATTTCGGTGTCCTCCTGCTGCTCGCGCAGCTGTTCGAGCGCCTCGCGGATGGTGAGGGAGGCGTTGATCTTGGCGATCGCCGTGGTCATGCGACCGCCGGCGGTGTGTTCCGGGAACTGGAGCAGGTCGGCGGAGATTTCCCGCATCTCCTCGGGCAACAACTCGATCAGCTCCGGGCGGTCCTCGTCGGAAACCTCCTGGAGCAGGTCGACCAGTTCGTCGTCCGACATCGACTCCAGCACCTCGCGCCGCTCGTCTTCGGGCAGGGTACGCACCCGGCGCTCGATGGCGGCCGCGGGCAGGTAGTCGGTCAGTTCCGTCAGCACCTCCAGGGGCAGGGCGTGGAGAAAGGTCTCGCGATCCTCCTCGTCGAGTTGCTCGAAGGCGGCCTCGATGTCGCCCGGGTGCGCCTGGCGACAGATCTCGACGATGGCTTCGGGGTCCTCCGATTCCACCGCCGCGAGAAAAGCCTCGGGCGAAATCGGTTGCTGGGGGGGAGAGGACGGAGCGGGACCGGAAGACACGATCGCAATCTCGACAGCGGGCCCTGAAACACAAGACCGAAAGCGTGACTTTCTGGGCTTGCTCCGCCGGAGTCTTCGCCCCGGGGGGAAAACGAGAAAACCCCGATCCGCGCGAGGGCGGATCGGGGCTTTCGGACGCGAACCCAGAGAAAGGAATCGGAAAGGGAATCAGGCGACCGCCTGCGCGGTCTCGACCCGGAGCACCTCTTCGTCCCACTGCACGCCGGCGCCGGAGTCGTAGCCGACCAGCGCGGTGAGGCGGGGGGCGCCTTCGAGGACGAAGGCCGGATAAAGAAACGTTTCCCCGCAGATTCGGACCGTGCACACGCAGTTGGGACCGTATTTGTAGACCAGCAGTTCACAGTGGATCGGCTGTCCGGGCATCATGGGGGAGAGCGAGAGGTAACCGATCACGCTGCCGCCGTTGTTGAGGTCGCAGACCTCGCCCGTCGCCGGGTAGATGGCCACGCAGGCGCCCTTTTGACGGGACTCGTCCAGCAGTCCGAAGAGCAGGCGCTGGGTGATGTGATCGTGTTCCAGTTCGATGCTGAAGCTCACCTGCGCCTGTTCCTCCGAGAGACAGATCTGGTCGATCGCGTGCCGCTGGAACTGGTCGAGAGTCGGGACAGGATTGAACGTTTTCATGGCAGGCTTACCGGGTCGGTTGAGGGCTTCAGTGGGGAACGGAATGAGATTCGTCGGTTGAGGGGAAGGGGCCGCCTTCATTCGTTTAAGAACTCGAAAATATTGAAGTTATGAAAATTTTAGCAAAAAATCCGACACAAGCAACGGTTTTTATCGAAAATTATGAAAATTATTTAAAAAATAGAAAATAATTTTGCTGATGTCTCCGTTTCCACGTTTGGCCTCCGCTGCCATAGCAGAGATCGACCGTTTCGCGGCGCGCGCGGCACAAGGAAACCTCGCCCGGCAGCTGGGAGGCGAATCTCAGCTCGTCCGCGACTTCTCGGCGGCCTCGAACTGCTGGCGCCAGTATTCCAACCGCTCCGCGACGCGTTTTTCCATGCCCTGCGAGCCCGGCTCGTAGTAGACGCGGCCCTCGGGGAGGTAGGCTTGGGGGACGTAGGCGTCTTCGTAGTCGTGGCTGTACTGGTAGGCGGTTTCGCTTTCGGAGAGGGCGCCGCCTTCGACGCCGAGTTTCTTTCGCGTCTTGGTGCGCAGGTGGGCGGGAACGGGCAGGGTGCGGCCCTCGCGGACATCCTTCAGCGCGCGGTCGATGGCGGCGTAAGCGCGGTTGCTCTTGGGCGCGGTGGCGAGGTAGACGGTGGCGTGGGCCAGGGGAATGCGGGCCTCGGGCATGCCGATGAACTCGACGGCCTGCTGGGCGGCGACGGCGACCCGGAGTCCGTTGCTGTCGGCCATGCCGATGTCTTCGCTGGCGGAAATGACAATGCGCCGGGCGATGAAGCGGATGTCCTCGCCAGCGTGGAGCATTTTCGCCAACCAATAAAGCGCGGCGTCGGGATCGGAGCC
>JAUIGT010000129.1 GCA_030432615.1 Verrucomicrobiia bacterium | reverse complement strand
TCCGACTCGGCCAGGAGATCCTCGAACGCGCGACAATCGGGATGATCGCTCGGCGTGGTCCGGCAGTGAATGACGTTCATCCCGAATGCCCGGGCCCGCTTTTCCACGGCCTGGGCGATCTGCCCGTAGCCGACCATTCCCAGGGTTCGTCCGCCCAGCAGCATTCCCTCCCAGCGCACGGGCTGGAAGCCGGTCTGTTCCCACTCGCCTCGCCGCACGAAACGATCACCCTCGGCGATGCGGCGAACGGTGGACAGGATCAGGCCCAGGGTGAGATCGGCGGTCGACTCGACGAAGGCGGAGGGTGTGTTCGTCCCCCACACCCCGCGCCGGTCGAGCGCCTCGAGATCGAGATTGTCGATGCCCATGGCCGCGTTGGCCGCGATCCGAAGCTTCGGCGCGGCGTCGAGCAGTTCGTCATCGACCCGCAGTTCGCCCTGGCTGAGCAGGCCCTCGCAATCGCGGATGGCGGCGAGAATTTCCGCGCGAGGCATCACGTCCCAATCGTAAGGCGACATCACGATTTCGGCGAGCCCGTCGAGCGGAGCGAGATCTTCGAGGGGAATCTTCAGGGTGACCAGTACCTTGGGTTTCATGGGGAGAGATAGACGAGAAATTTCAGGGTTGCTTCGGCTTTTCGAGCCCGGCATGGAGTTTCGCGAAACGCGCGCGTATTTCCTCGACCGTGCCGATCGTCAGCCAGACGCGATATTCAAACTGGAATCCCGGCGTGATCGCCATCGTTTTCACCGGCGCCAGGTAGGAGCAGGCGCCCTTGCCACCCGGTTTTCCGAACCGATAACAGGTGACGGTGTCCGCGATGGGCACGAACACCCCGATTCCCTTTCCCGTCTTCGGGTCCACCCAGGCGGCCCAGTGTTCATCGATCTCGCGCCGCTCGTTCGGCCAACCGGGCTGCGACCGCGTCAGTTCGCCTCCTGTCCACGGGGCGTCACCTTCGTAGTGCGCCAGTTGGCTCAGCCGATCGTTGACGAAAACCGCCGGCAGTTCCTGGTGACGGGGAGCATGGGATTGCTCGCCCGAGTAGGTCATGCGGAACCGGATCTCGGCGAGGTTCCCCTTCAGTTCGATCCTCTGCTCGAACCGCACCTCCGGAACCGGCGCTCCCGTCGCCCAGTGGCGCGGCTCGGAAGAAGACGTCAGGGTGGTCGGCGAAGGCGTCTCGAAGGTCAGGGTCTTCGCTTTTTCTCCCCGCCAGCCACCGCCCTGCACGGGATTCCAGACCCAGGGCTTGCCGTTCCAGTCCGAACCGTCCGGATCGCCATACCACGACTGCTGGAGATAACGTCCCTGGTCGTAGTAGTTGAGCAGGTTCTCGCCGGACCGGGATTCCGAGAACCAGCCGATCGCCGCGCCCTCGGAATGGTTCACCCCGAGGCGCACGGTGCCGTTGTCGAGAAAGGTCCAGTTCTCCTGGGCGAAAGCGGATCCCGCCACGCTCCCGGCGATTCCCGCCGAAAGGAGGACGGCAACGATGGACGACCGAGGTCTCATCCGGTCAATTCCCCGCCTTCTCCTGGCCGCCCTGCTTCTTCTTCTTTTTCGGAGCCGATCCCTTGAACTCCCACAGGGGGGAAGGCGTGTGCGCTTCGTCCATCATCGACTGCGCCTTCTTCACCAGGTCGGGATGCGCCCCGGAAACGTCGTTTTCCTCGCCCAGGTCCGACGACAGGTCGTAGAGCTCGATCGGGGCGTCGAAACCCTGCTTCGCGATGTCGAGCTGAACCGCTTTCCAATTGTCGAAACGAACCGCCCGCTTTCCGCCGCGCTCGTAGAATTCCCAGTAGAGGTAGTCGTGTTTCTCCTGCTGGTCCGGATGCCCCGTCAGGGTGGGAACCAGGGAAATGCCGTCGGTCTCCGCGGGAATCTCGACACCCGCCAGGTCGCAGAAGGTCGGCAGCATGTCCCAGTGCGCCGAGATCAGGTCGCTGACCGAACCGGCCTCGATCTTCCCGGGCCATCGAGCCAGCAGGGGCGCGCGGATGCCGCCCTCGTAGAGATCGCGCTTGTGGCCCTTGAGCGGGCCGTTGCTGTCGAAGAAATCCGGCTGGTGCCCGCCCTCCTGGTGAGGACCGTTGTCGGAGCTGAGCATGACCAGCGTGTTCTCATCGATCTCCAGTTCCTCGAGCAGGGCCAGGAGCTGGCCGACGCCCTCGTCGAGCTTGGTCATCATTCCCGCGAACGCCGCCACCGGATTGTCGACCTCGGGACCGCGGTATCGGCCGATCTTGCCGTTGAACTCGGAAAACTTTTCCCGGAACGGTGCCGAGTAGGATTCCGGCACGTGCATGGCCGCGTGGGGAATCGTCACCGGCAGGTAGACGAAGAACGGTTCCTCGTGATGTTCGCGCACGAAGTCGAACGCCGCCTCCATGATGGGATCGTGGGCGTAGGTCTCGCCGTCGAGGAGCACCTTCTCGTGGTTCTTCCAGAGGTGATCCGGGTAGTAGGTGTGAGCTTCCCGCTGGCAGTTGTAGCCGAAGAACAGGTCGAAGTGCTCGGCCGGATCGCTCACCGATCCCGGAGCCCCGAGTCCCCACTTGCCGAAGGCGCCGGTGGCGTAGCCGGCTTTCTTCAGGAGGCGCGGAATGGTGACGATATCCGTCGGCATCGGCGCCTGTCCCTCCGGCTGGACCTCGCGGTTGCCGCGCACGAAGCTGTGCCCGGTGTGCACGCCCGTCATCAACACGCAACGGGTCGGCGCGCAGACAGTGCTGCCGGAGTAGTGATCGGTGAACTTCATTCCCTCGGTCGCGAGCCGATCCATGTTCGGCGTCTCGAACTTCTGCTGCCCGTAGCAACCCAGGTCCCCCCACCCGGCATCGTCGAGGAGGATGTAGATCAGGTTGGGCTTCTCGGCCGCGCCGAGAAAAGCGGGCGCCAGGCAGGCGAGCGCGAGAACGATTCGGGAAAAGAAGGTTTTCATAGGCAGTCGTAACGCGTGCCAGAAACCGGGGTCCGGGTCAACTCGCCGATGTGGGGCAGGTTTTCAATCTGCCGTTGAGGACGAGAGCGAAAACCTGGTAGGCTCCCGTCATGCCCGTGTTTGAAGTCTATCTCGATGGCGAAAAAGTCGCGGTTTCCGGCCTGGAAAGAGAAGGAATACTGACGACCATGCTCACCTGGTGTCGGCGCCCGGATGATGCGCCCGGACCAAGGGAGGAATTGGAATTGGCCGTTTCCGGTCTCGACTCCCCGAGCGACGAGCATCTCGAATGGTTCAGGCGCGCCATCGAATTCGGAAGCGAAATCCGGATCCGCCCGCTGGAAACAGGAATACCCATGCCTCCGTTGCAACGAAGAGCGATTTCACCCGAAGGTCGTCGAAAACACAAGGAGGCTTACGTCCGCAAGATGGCCGCGGAACTGGGATGGGACATCATCGAGTCCGAAGCAGCAACCTGACGGTGAGCAGATTGCAAACCTGCTCCACTTTCACTCCCGCGCCTTCACCGTTCCGTCCTCCAATTCTAGCTCCTCGCCGAGCAACTGAGCAGCGAGAAAGGCCTCGACCGCTTCGTTGACCGACGGACCGAAGCCCTGGCCGTGGCCGCCGCCTTCGACGGTGAGGAAAATCGCGGAAACACCCGCCGCTTCGAGCTTCTTCTCGAAATCGACCGATTGCGCATAGGGAACCACCTTGTCGCCGTCTCCGTGCACGATGAGGAAGGGCGCGTCGTCCTCGGTGACGTGTTCGATCGGCGAAGCGCTCCTGGCGACCTCGGGAACTTCCTGGACGGGGCCGCCGAGCAGTTTCGACTCGGGCGAGTTGGGCGCGTCGTGATCGATCGTGCTGTCGTGGGCACCCATCGTCAACATTTCGGTCGGACCGTAGAAATCGACCACTGCCTGGACCTCGCTGCTCACGCCGGCATGTGGACCGATCGCGCCCTCCAGCGCCTCGACTCCGTGGGAGGTTCCCAGCATGGCGACGAGGTGCCCGCCGGCCGAGGTGCCCCAGACGGCGATTCGATCCGGATCCAGCCCGTATTCCTTCGCGTGGGCGCGAATCCAGCGGATGGCGGCCTTGCAATCGTGGATCTGCGCCGGCCACTGCGCCTCGTCGCTCAGGCGATACCCGACCGAGGCTCCCGCGTAGCGACCGCTTTTCAGGAGTTCCGCCAGGCGGGGGCCTCCGCCGTTCTTGTCGCCATTCTGCCAACCGCCGCCGTGAATGAACACCACCACCGGCAGGGGCTTCTCGGAGACCGGTTCCTCCGGCAGGAAGAGATCCAGCTTCTGCCGCGGGTTGCCGTTTCCGGCATAGTCGAGGTCGGCAATCGTGCGGATTCCCTCGATGGTGGGCGCGCCTGCCTCGGCGGGCCGGTTGCCCGGATTCCGATTGCGTGCCCGGAAGGCGGCATCCTCCTCGCGGGAAATGAAACCGTCTCCGTCGCGATCCACCCGATCGAAGTTCTTTCGCAGCGGTGCCGGCAGTTCCTCCCGCACCAACTTTCCATCACCATTCTTGTCCCAGCGCGCGAACAGTCCCTGCTGGGCCTCCGCGGTGACAGCGAAAGAAACGAGCGCCATGAGGAGGGCGGGAGAATGGAACAATCGGCAGAAATTCATGTCCCGATGCAACCATGGTTCCCGCGAAAGGTCGCGCCCGAAACGCAATCAACCCTGTCAGGTCACGGACCCGACAGGGTTGAATCACGAGAAAACTGCCTCGAAAGAGCTTACTTGAGTTCGCCGACACCGAAGCTGGTGAACGCGATCGCTTCGGGATCGCGGTCGGACGGAGCAGCGCCGCGCTCGTAGACGACGTAGATCGTTTCGCCGTCGCTGGCGAGGTCGGAGTAGCCGGCGATGCCGTCGTCGATGACGTAGCTGGCCGGGTAGGTCTTGCCGCCGTCGGTGCTGAGGCGGGCGGTCAGCGACTTGCGCATGATCATGTTGGCCGGGTTGGCGAAAACGAGGCCCTTGTCACCGGCGGAAGTCAGGCTGCCCTGGCAGATGGGTTCCATGAGGCCATCCACGAAGCCCGCTTCGCTCCAACCGGTGGCGCCGTCCTTGCTGGTGGCCTGGGCGCGCTGTCCCTTGAGGGCCTTGTTGCGGATGTTCAGCACCACGGTGCCGTCGGCGGCCTGGGCGATGGCTCCTTCGCTGGGCAACTCGATCGGCGTGCCGGTCTTGGTGTTTTCCAGCGTGAAGTGCTTGGCGACGATCTCGCCGCGCTCCCAGGTCTTGCCTCCGTCATCGGAGTAGACGGTGCTCACGGCGGCGGCCTGGAGACCGATGCCCTCACTGCCGTCGGAAAGCCAGACCGGAACCACGAGGCGGCCGCTGTCCAACTGGATGCCGTGACCCGGACCGGGAGCGACAACCTTCCAATCAACCTCGCCCTTGAACTTGTCGAAGGTGGCGGTGATATCGACGGGTTCGCCCTGCTTGGCGCCCTTGTCGTCGGATTTCACGTAGTAGACTTTCTGGAAATCGACCGCATAGAGCCAGTGGACGCCACCATCCTTGTCGGCCGTGCCGGTGAGGTTGTGGACGCCGATCTGGCCGGCTTCGGCGGCGCCGGAATCAACGAGCACCGGGTTCTGCTTGGCATCGGCGGGCGCATCGGCGAACACCTCGGCGTCGCTCCAGCTCTTGCCACCGTCGGTGGAAACGCGGATGAAGGGGCGGGTTTCGCTCCAGCGCATTTCCGGATTCTTGCGGCCTTCGGCGGACGCGATGAGATTGCCGGAGGCGGCACGAACGAGACCCGGCGCGCGGTAGATACCGTAGTCGTTGTCGCCTTGCTGGAAAAGGATGGTGGGCTCGTCGGCCGCCGCACTGGAGAGCGCGACCGCGAGGATTCCGAAAAGGACGGGCAGGTGTTTCATTGATCTGTCTGGGGAATGTGGTTTTTCGCGGGAAAGCGGAAACAAAAGCCGGAAACCCCGACGCGCAAGCGGCGAATTCCGGGACTGCCGGAGACACTTCCCTGATCTCCAAGCCGGGGAAACCGGCTCCTACCATTGCTGCAGGAAGAGCGGCGTCGAACTGAGGTTGGGCAGGTTCACGTAGGGAACGTCCCCACGCAGCACTTCCAGGTCCTGTCCCGAGCGATTGGGAACCACCTCGAGAACTTCGAGGGATTCCAGCGAACGGACATCGATTTGTTCCAGGGCAGTGTCCAGGAATTCGCTTCGCAGGTTGGAAATGGACAGGACCCGCAGATTGCGCAGCTTCTTCAACCCGCTGAAGTCCGTGCAATCGAGCAGGTTGGAAAGAATGAGCGTCCGCACGGAGGCAGGATTCTTCTTGGCGAAAATCGCGTCCAGCATTTCCTGGCTGACGCCATCGATCTGGATGAACTCGAGGAATTCGGCTTCGGAGATTCCGTCTTCCGGCCAGAGGTAGGGAAAATCACCCGTCCGCATGACGCGTTCTCCCCGGGAATTGGTGCGGGTCAGGGTTCGCTGCCTCACCGAGCCGGGATGGATGACCGCTCTCAGGGAAGGCAGCTGCGCGAACGGTGTGGTGTTCCAATTGGTCACGGAACGAAGGTGCGGCGCCCAGGAACTCGTCTGCGCCAGGGAGACAAGCGGTTTCCGATCGAGCCGGGAGGACCAGTAGATGTTCCGCAAGGCCCCGAGCCCGTTCATCCAGCCGCCGCCGGGATCCAGGTCGCGGGTGTCGAATCGCACAGCCCGCAACCCTTGGCATTGTCCCACCGACTCCGCATCGATCTGGCAAAAACGGAGATCAAAATCGATTCCGCGGAGATTCGCGAGTTGGTCCCAGCCGGAGAGCGCGAAGACAGTTTCGTCATCCTTGAGACCGCCGATCTCGACCAGCCTGAGATTCGGAACCCGCGCGAGACTGCCAAGCCCGGTCCGGCCATCGATGCGGCTCAACTCGACCACCGCCAATGCCTCGAAATCGGCGAGCTTCTCATGCCCGTCGATGTTCTGCTCCACGCTGAGGAACTCGATCGTGGAAAAGTTCGAGACGTCGTAGCGATCCAGGTAGAGGTCATCATTGATCCGCAGGCCGCGAACTTCACAGTTGCCGATCACCTGGAGTACCTCCTCCTGCGCGGAACCTTCGATCACGAAGGCATCGAACAGGTCGCGGTATCGCCGCATTTCCCGTTCCTCCAACGCCATGGCCAACTGGAAACAGATTCGCTTCCCGTCCGGCAACGACGCCGCGATCGCCTTCAACTGTTCCTCCTGTTTCTCGTAGGTGAGTTCGCCGTCGAAGACTCTCTGGTTCACCCCCGTGGCCACCATGCGCCCGGTGGCTCCCACCAGCACCGGCGCGGCGCCGTCGAAGCTCGCGCGAAAGAAGCCGTCCTCGAAGGTGATCCGCATCGATTTCCACCGTCCATCGAAACGGAGGATCAATTCCGGCTCGGCCACGAAATCGCCCGGATCTCCATCCAGGACTTTCGTCACCCGCAACCACGCGCCCTCGGGAATCTCACCGCGCCATGAGTTCAACCCGACGCGGTAGAACGCGCCGTAACAACCTGGTGCCTCGATGTGACTCATCATTCGAGGCAGGGAAATCTCGACGGGGTGCCACCCTCCCGGATCCCGGACCAGTCGCTCCTCTTTTTCCCAGTTCACCAGCCAGGCCTGGTCATCGAGCGAGAGCGTGCCGATGGGAATCGCGAACTCGCGCCCGTCGCGCAGGCGAAGGCGGACGTTCGCCGCTTCCAGGTCGACCCCCAGCGTTGTCGCCTCGAGCTGCTTGCCGTCCTTGTTGGTGAAGGTGCGAAATTCCTCGCCCGGGCATAACGCTGCCAGCGCAAAGCTCACCCAGAAGCCCAGCGCGGAGGGAATCCCCAATCGGTAACGAATGCCCATGCCCGGGGCATAGCATGCCCGCCCGAACCAGGTCAATCGCATCCGCTCACTACAAAAGGTTTTCCGCGTTCTTCGCCTGCCCTCAGTGCTGTACGCTGCAGCCCGGTCCGACACTCTGGAAGAAGTCGTTCCCCTTGTCATCGATGAGGATGAAGGCGGGGAAATCGATGACCTCGATCTTCCAGATGGCCTCCATGCCGAGCTCGGGGAATTCGACGACGTCGAGCTTCTTGATGCTCTCCTTGGCCAGGATGGCAGCGGGGCCGCCGATGCTGCCGAGGTAGAAGCCGCCGTGTTTCTTGCAGGCGTCGGTGACCTGCTGGCCGCGGTTGCCTTTGGCGAGCATGACCATGCTGCCGCCGTGGCTTTGGAACAAATCGACGTAGCTGTCCATCCGCCCGGCGGTGGTGGGGCCGAAGCTGCCGCTGGCCATGCCCTCGGGGGTCTTGGCGGGGCCGGCGTAGTAGACGGGATGGGCTTTGAAGTAATCGGGCAGGTCGCCGCCGGCATCGATCCGCTCCTTGAGCTTGGCGTGGGCGATGTCGCGGGCCACCACGATGGGACCGTTCAGAAGGAGGCGCGTCGTCACCGGATACTGGCTCAGTTCGGCCCGGATCTCGTCCATGGGCTTGTTGAGATCGATGCGGACAGCATCGGTGTCCTTGCGGTGGCGCAGTTCCTCGGGAATGTACTGGAGTGGGTTGGTCTCGAGTTGTTCGAGGAAGACGCCGTCGCGGGTGATCTTGCCCTTCGCCTGGCGGTCGGCGGAGCAGGAAACGCCGATGCCGACCGGGAGCGAGGCACCGTGGCGCGGGAGACGCACGATGCGGACGTCGAGGGCGAAGTATTTTCCGCCGAACTGGGCACCGATGCCGCAGGTCCGCGCGACCTCCAGCATTTCGGCCTCGAGTTCGACATCGCGGAAGGCGCGGCCGTGCTCGTTGCCGGTGGTCGGCAGGTTGTCGTAGTACTTGGTCGAGGCCAGCTTGACGTGCTTCATGGTGGCCTCGGCCGAGGTGCCACCGATGACGAAGGTCAGGTGGTAGGGCGGACACGCGGCGGTGCCGAGTTCGAGCATGATCTCGGTGAGAAAGGGCACCAGGTTTTTCGGATTGAGAATGGCGCGGGTCTTCTGGTGGAGGAAGGACTTGTTGGCCGAGCCGCCGCCCTTGGCGATGAAGAGGAACTTGTAGGCATCGCCGTCGGTGGCGTAGAGGTCGAACTGCGCCGGCAGGTTGGTGCCGGTGTTCTTCTCAGTGAACATGTCGAGCGGCGCGTTCTGCGAGTAGCGCAGGTTATTCTCGGTGTAGGCGTGATAGACCCCTTTCGAGAGCGCCGCCTCATCACCGCCACCGGTCCAGACCTGCTGGCCCTTCTTCCCCATCACGATGGCGGTGCCGGTATCCTGGCAGAAAGGCAGCAGCCCGGCCGAGGCGACATCGGCATTCTTCAGCATCGTCAGGGCGACCATGCGGTCGTTCTCCGAGGCCTCGGGATCATCGAGGATGGCGGCGACCTGTTTCAGGTGCTTGGGCCGGAGGAAGAAGTTGATGTCGTGGAAGGCCTGGTTGGCGAGCAGGGTCAGGGCCTCGGGTTCGACCTTGAGGATCTCGGTGTCGCCGAAGGTTTCGACGGACACGTGCTCGCTGGTGAGCTGGCGATACTCGGTGTCGTCCTCTCCGAGTTCGAACATTTCCTGGTAGTGAAAGGGCGGTGTGGACATGGTGGCTGGCCGCATCATTCAACCGCATTTCCCGGAGGGCAAATGCCGATTCATTCCGGTCGGACCGAAAGACGTCCTGTGACGGGATCGTTGCGTGAGCCACGGGAAATCCCGGCTTTTCCTTCTCGTCATGCCCAGCCCGCGAGATATCCGGCGGCGAATCCGCTCGGTCCGGAATACCGCCAAGGTGACCAAGGCCATGCAGATGGTCGCCTCGTCGAAACTCCGCCGCGCCCAGGAGGCGGCCCTCGGCGGCCGCCCTTTCGCCCGGCTCTACAATCGCGTCATCCAATCGGTGGTCCAACAGGTGGACGACTTCTTCCATCCGCTGCTCACTCAGCACTTCGAAGAAGGCCCCCGTTGCGTGGTGCTCTTCACCTCGAACAAGGGGCTCTGCGGGTCGATGAACGCCAATGTGCTTCGCGAGGCGGCACGATTGCCGGACGACACGCTTTTCGTCACCGCGGGACGAAAAGGCCGGCTCTTCCTCGCCCGGACCGGGCGTTCCCTGCTCGCCGACTTCGACCTGCCCGATGCCTGCACGCTGGCGGACACGAAACCGCTCTCGGATTTTCTCATGGATCGGTTCGTCCGCGACCGGTTCCGCCGGGTGACGTTGCTCTATCCACGCTTCGCGAACCTGCTGGTCAATCGACCTGTTCACCTGGACCTGTTGCCACTCTCGGAAATCGTTCCCCTGCCCCAGGACGAGAAGGCCGACTGCGATTTCAACCCGACGAAGGCGGCCAACATGATCTTCGAGCCCGGTCCCCACACCGTCATCGATCGGGCCCTGCCCTACTACGTCGCCTACATCGTGCACCAGGCGGTGCTCAGCGCCCGGGCCTCGGAGCACGCCTCGCGCATGGTGGCCATGAAGCACGCCACCGACAACGCCCAGGGTCTGGTGAAAGAACTGACGCTGGCCTACAACCAAGCGCGCCAGGCGGCCATCACCAACGAACTGCTGGAGATCGTCACCGCTCGACAGTTCGCCGGGGGGAGTTGACCTTTCCCAGGCACGAAAAAACCCGGAAGCCGACGAGCGACCTCCGGGTTTTCGGAAAAGAATCTCTTGGCGGTGAATGCGATCAGCCCTTCGCGGCGGCGTAGCGCTCGGCGACGGCGTCCCAGTTCACCACGTTCCAGAACGCGCTGATGTAGTCGGGGCGGCGATTCTGGTAGTTGAGGTAGTAGGCGTGCTCCCAGACGTCGAGGCCCAGGATGGGCGTGCCGCCGCAGCCGGCGATGTCCTCGCCCATGAGCGGAGTGTCCTGATTCGGCGTCGAGCAGACGGCCAGGCCGCCGTCACTCTTCACGCACAACCAGGCCCAGCCGGAACCGAAGCGGGTCGCGGCGGCATTGGCGAACTGCTCCTTGAAGCCGTCGAGACTCCCGAAGGCGCTGTCGATGGCCGCAGCGAGATCTCCGCTGGGGGCACCACCGCCGTTCGGGCCCATCACCGTCCAGAAAAGGGAATGGTTGGCGTGTCCGCCGCCGTTGTTGCGAACCGCGCCGCGGATGCCTTCGGGGACCGAGGCGAGGTCGCTGACGAGGTCCTCGATGGACTTGCCCTCGAGGTCGGCGTTGCCGGCGATGGCGTCGTTCAGCTTGCTGACGTAGGCGGCGTGATGCTTGTCATGGTGGATTTCCATGGTGCGCGCGTCGATGTGCGGCTCGAGCGCGTCAAAGGCGTAGGGGAGGTCGGGTACTTCGTGGGCCATGATGATTCGGTTGGTTTTGGGATGGATGACTTTCTTGGTAGCTTGAGACGTGGAAGCCTGCGCTTCCTTACGATGGTGCCGGGAAACGGGATTCGATTCCGGACACCCAAGCGGAAGACTAGGATCTCCCCGGGGAAAAATCAAAGGACGAACCGAGGCCGGCTCCCACTCCGGTCACGATCCGGCTCAGGAGAACAAGAAAAAGGCAAAGACCCTCCCCCACCGATCGTCCGCGTCCCACATCGGATCACCGCAAAGCCTGCATTTCGGAAAGGTTGCATCCTCCCGGACTCTGCCGGTATCGTTGCGACTGTCCCGACCCGGATCCCGATGCGATGGTTCCTTCGTCCGGCCGTTCTCCCCTCATCATTTCACGCCCCCATGTTTTCCCTCTTTTCTCTCCCCCGCCCACGCCTCGCGATGTGGTTGCCGGCGCTTTTCCTGCCGATCTTCGGCGCGCTCGATGCCCTGGCGCAGACCGCCAAGGACGAGGAAATCGCCAAGCCTCGGGCACTGGCCAGCGCCGATCACGGTCCGCTCGCCGAGGGGCCGGATCGACTGTTCGAGGAAATGCCTCCCGCGAAGACCGGCGTCGCCGTCCCCTTTCCCGTCGAACCCGACCACGCCCTCGCCCGCCTCTATCCCTACGGCTGGGCCGCGGGTGGCGTGGCCATCGGTGACGTGAACGGCGACGGAAAAGCCGACCTCTTCTTCTCCGGCGGCCCCCTGCCGAACCGGCTCTACCTGCAACTGGGCGAATTCCAGTTCTACGACGTCACCGCACAGGCCGGGGTCTCCAGCAGCGACCGCTGGTGCGCAGGCGCCGCCATGGCGGACATCGACAACGACGGCGATCTCGACATCTACGTCACCTGCTACACGGAACCGAACCTGATGTTCATCAACGAATCCGAGGGCAACCAGATCGCTTTCGAGGAGAAGGCGGCCGAACTCCACATTGACACCCGCGACGGCAGCCTCAACGCCGCCTTTGCCGACTTCGACCGGGACGGAGCGCTCGATCTCTACGTGCTCAACTATCACACCGAACCGGAATCAGGACGTCCCGCGGAACCGATCGAGGTCACCATGCGGAACAAGTTCCCCCTTCTCCCGGAGCGTTGGCAAGACTTCTACGTTCCCTTTCGCGGTCCCCAGGGACAGCTTGGTTGGACCGAGGCCGGGCGCCCGGACTACCTCTTCCGCAACAAGGGCTTCTCCTTCTACGAGGAATTCACCGAGCCCTCCGGCATCGCGCTCGGTCGAGCCTACGGAACTTCGGTGACGTGGAGCGATGTCGATCACGACGGCTTCCCGGACCTCTACGTCGGCAACGACCACAACGACCCCGACCTCTTCTACCGCAACTCGGGACGGCGCAATTTCACCCAGGCGGCCCTGGCGGCGCTGCCGAACACTCCTTGGATGACGCGCGGCACGGTGGCGGCCGACTTCAACAACGACCTGCTCATCGACCTGCTCGCCTCCAATGCCGGCGGCCGCTCCGAAGCCGACGATCTCGCGATCGATTTTCCGACCATGGCCGACCGGCTTGCCATGCTGAATTCCGGCGGCGCCCCGCAGGTCTTCCGCAACAACCTGTTGATCAACACCGGGGCGGCACGCTTCGTCGATGCCGCGCCGATGTCCGGCCTCGCCCGGGCCGGCGCGGTATGGAGTGTGAAGGCGAACGATTTCGACAATGACGGCTGGGTCGATGCCATCTTTGCCAACGGCGCATTGCGTGATCGCTGGCAGGTCGATCGGAGCACCCTCTCGGGGGAAAACCTCGTCGGCAAGACCCGGTGGGACATCCTCGCGGACAAGCCCGAGCGGAAGGAGCCCAACGTCGCTTTCCGCAACCTCGGCGACCTGCGGTTCGCCGATGTCAGCGATGCCTGGGGATTCGCCGAGCCGACCCTCAGCTACGGCTCCGCCACCGGTGATCTCGATGGCGACGGCGACCTCGACCTCGTCGTCTGCAATGCCGACGGCTCCGCCACGCTCTACCGC
>JAUIGT010000128.1 GCA_030432615.1 Verrucomicrobiia bacterium | reverse complement strand
ATCCCCTTTTTTGTCTTCCCTGAATCGTCAGGTGATTTCTTGGATTTGGTATGAGTGATCGTCGCACGTGACCGGTAGCATGGGCTTCCAAGCCCTTGCCTGTCGCGCGGGCTTCCCAGTCCGCGAGTGCCGCCGTGATGAGGAGCGCGGCGCTGGGAAGGGATCGGATCGGTCGGATTATCGACACAAAGAAGGCGGCACCCCGCGAGAGGTGCCGCCCTTGGAAATTCGAATCCCCGGTGAAGCGGGGAAAGCGAAAGGAAAAGCCTTACCAGGCTCCTCCGCGGCGACCACCGCCGCCACCGCCACCGCCGCGTGCTTCACGGGGCCGGGCTTCGTTGACCTTGAGGTTGCGACCGCCCACCTCCTGGCCGTCGAGGCCGGAGATCGCGGATTCCATCGCTTCCTTGGAGTCCATGGTCACGAACGCGAAGCCGCGCGGGCGGCCGGTGTCGCGATCCTGGGGAAGGTGGACGTCGGTCACGGTTCCGTATTCGCCGAAGACGGATTCGAGATCGTTCTGGGTGGTGTCGAATGACAGGTTGCCTACATACATTTTCATAACAGTGGGGTGGGTTCGCGCGCTCTGTTGTCTCCGTAGACCGTTCCCTGTGAGCGGGATTTCAGATCACCGTAGGAAAATCGCCAAGTCCCAGACTTGGGGTAGGCGAATTGTGTGGCGACACTCCAGACCTCGTTGATGTCGCTTTTCGAACCGACTCTTCACCAGTACGCGAGTTTTCCGGGTTTGTCGCGGGAAAAGAAAATCTTTTGCGCGCGGGCCCGGTTTTCAGGCCGGCCGGCGCGCCACCACCAGCCAGTTCCAGGGGTGGGGCGCTCCCATCCATTCCGGGGGATCGGCGAACTCGATGTTCCAGTCGTAGGGGAGCTTGGCGATCTCCTCGACCCGGAGGCTGCGATCCTGCAACTGCACCGTGATCTCCTCCTCCAGGTAGTGCTTTGTCGCCACCCCCTCGATCCCGCGAACGCCCTGCTCGAGCTGGGACACGCTGCCCTGGCGGGTGAGGCTGTGGGAGATGGCTTCCTCGGCCTGGAGACCGGATCGCAGGTGCCAGTCGAGACGGCGGAAATTGGTGTAGAGCGCCGACTCGTGCGACGGCAGGACCAGCACCAGGGTGCCGCCGGGAGCCACCAGGCCGGTGACGCGTTCCCAGAGTCGTTCACGGAGGGCGAGCTCGGCGGTGATGATCACGTTCACGCACAACACCAGGTCGGCGGCCGGAAACGGCGTCCGCCCTCCCCGGGCCAGGTCGAGGTGATGGTAGTGGATGTTGTCGAACGCCGCACAGGCGGCACGGGCCCGGTCGAGCAATCCTTCGGAGAGGTCGCAGGCGTGGACCTTTCCGAAGTAGGTCGCCAGCAGCGGGGTGATCTGCCCCGGTCCGCAACCCAGGTCCGCCGCGGTCTTGGCGCGGTCGCCGCATTCCTCGATCAAGCGCGCCAGCCGTTGCTCTCGGTCACGGCGCAGGACGCTGAAAATCTGATCGTCGTAGGTGTCAGCCAGGTCTTCCCAGTAGGCGCGGTTCATGCGGGGGTCGAGAACCTCCGGGACGGGCTGAATGGGAAACTTGGCACGACCTCACCTTCCGGCCCGATCGGGTGGGAAGCAAGGCGAGATCCGCGGGACGGGACGGGGCGGGGGACTTGCGGTCACTGATCCGGAACCGGGAACCATCGCCGAATCGCCTCCTCGTCGAGGACGGCGCCGTACTCGCAGGCCTCGAAGCATTCCACGAACCGGAGCGCGCCCGCGTGTTCGGCTCCGTACCACGTTTCCGCCCGGGCCCTGATCTCCGGTGTCGGCGCATCGCGACCGGCCACCAGTCCTTCGAGCAATCGCCGCCGTTCCTCCGGGTCGGCGGTCGTCTCCAGGTCGTGCCGGCCGTTCCACGGCAGCCACTCGAAGAACTGCGATTCGTGGTAGGCCAGCATCCGGATCTTCTCTCCGACGACGGGCCCGATGTCGATCACCACGTCGGCCTGGAACGGGGCCGGCTTCCGGAATGCGTCGCGGAAATAGGCGATCACCGGCTCCTTCCGCAGCGCCGGCGCCTCCGGGCAGACATTGGGCACGCCGACCAGGTAGGCGCAGTCCTGCACCAGCTGGGAGGTGTAACGGTGGTCGGGATGGTAGTCGTTGGGCCGGTGGGTCAGGACCAGGTCGGGACGGAATTCGCGGATGAGCCGCAGCAGGATCTCGCGTTCCGCCAGCCCGGGCACCAGGCTGCCGTCCGGCAGATCGAGCACCTGCGATTCGATCCCCGCCACCACGGCCGCCGCCTTCGCCTCGGCCCGGCGCCGGGCCACCAGTTCGGGACCGGACATCTCGTGATGGCCGCCGGCTCCGTTGGTGACCGAGACGAATTTTACCACCGCGCCCGCCCGCGCCCAGAGCACCGCCGAGCCTCCGGCCAGGATCTCGCAATCGTCGGGGTGCGCGCCCAGCGCCAGGATTCGAATCGGATCGCTCATGTCTTCCGATAGAATGCGAACCCCGCCCTGTCGACGCCCAACTCCCGCTGTCCGACAGGCAGAACCCACCAATTCCCGCTCGCCCCGTCGCTCGCCCCGGTCCAAGGTGTGGCCGCCCTCCTTCACTCCTCACTCCTCACTCGAACCCGTGCGTCCCCGCTTCGAAGAACTCGACTACCGTCCCACCGAACTCGGCGACCTCAGCCTGCGGCGGCGGACCATCCTCTCGCTCGACAACCTCGAGGTCCACGAGATCATCCTGGGCGACGCCTACCTCATGTCGAGCCTCTTCACCGAGGTCGAGCAGGCCCTCGCCACCCTGGGACTGGCGGCGGCGCGGGCGAAACTTCCCGAGGGAGAAAAGCTCGATGTCGTCGTCGGCGGACTCGGCCTCGGCTACACCGCACGCACCGTGCTGGAGGCGGACGATGTCGGTTCGCTTCGGGTCGTCGACTACCTGCAGCCCGTCATCGAGTGGCACGAACAGGGCCTGGTGCCGCTCGGGCCCGGTCTCGTCGCCGATCCCCGCTGTCGCTTCGTGCACGGGGATTTCTTCGCGCTCGCCCTCGCGCCGGAATCCTCCGGCCAGGGCTTCGATCCCGACGAGCCGGGGAAGCCATTCCACGCCATCCTCCTCGACATCGACCATTCCCCCGACAAGCTCCTCCACGAGCGCCACGGCGACTTCTACGCGCCCGAGGGATTGAGAAAACTGGCCGCCAAGCTCCACCCCGGCGGCGTCTTCGCCCTCTGGTCCGACGACCCACCCGAGTCCGGGTTCCTGAAGGCGCTCGCGGAAGTCTTCGCCACCTGCAAATCCCACGTCGTGAGCTTCTACAATCCCCTCCAGGAACGCGACTCCGCCAGCACCGTCTACGTCGCGAAGAAGGAAGGGTGAGCGATCGATCCGTAGCATGGGCTTCCCAGCCCGCGCTCCCGCACGACCGTTCGAGAGAATGGCGATCCCCGCGATGAAGGCGCCGCGACACAGAGGGAGGGGTGGGAATCGATGCCGACTGCGTGACATCGTTCCTTTCGGGCCCGATCGCACCCCTCTCGACGCCCCTCCAGGGCTCCCGATCCTCGGACATGATCCATCTCGGGGTTCCGCTTCGCTTCACCCCGCGCTACCGTCTTGCCGTGCCTCCGGCACTTGCCAACGCCCCTGAAGACCACCCTTCCGAAAGCCACCCGCTGTGTGACGGGCATTCTTCCCCTTGGAAACCTCACATCCCTTGTCATCCCGAGCGAGGAACGAGCCGAGGGATCCCCCGACCGGGCGAATTGGTTTCCCCCGATTTTGCCCCGAACCTCGGGCTCCCGATCCCGTACGGCGATCCATCCCGGGGTTCCGCTTCGCTCCACCCCGCGCTACGGTCTTGCCGTGCCCCTGGCACTTGCCAACGCCCCTGAAGACCACCCTTCCGAAAGCCACCCGCTGTGCGACGGGCATTCTTCCCCTTGGAAACCTCACATCCCTTGTCATCCCGAGCGAGGAACGAGCCGAAGGATCTCCCGACCGGGCGAATGGGTCTCCCCCGTCCTTGCCCCGAACCTCGGGCTCCCGCATCGCTCCCCTCACGAGCGCGAGCGCCAAGCCGTCTCGACGCGGGAACTCCGAAACGATCGACCAATCAGTTCGGCCGCCGTTCCCCCGGCGAACACCAAGCCACGCTCGTGAGATCCCTCGGCTGCGCTCGGGATGACAAGAAGGTCGGGCGCCCGTCGGCAGAGCAAAAAAACCGACCGCCCAAGCAGCCTACCAGGCCGCGACCAGGCAACCGCCCACGCAGGAACCCCGGGAACCCCAGGCAACCAGTGCCGGAGGCACGACAAGAAGGTAGCCGGTGGTGGAGCGAAGCGGAACCACCGGACCCGGCAGATGAGAAAGAATCGGAGCCCCGGAGGGGCGTGGGCGCCGAGGATGGAGGACCTCCCGCCGCCTGATCCGCCCCCGCCGCGACCGAAACTTCCGATCGCTTCCCCTTCGTCGGTATCGTTCGCTCCTGCCCGCCACCTTGGCGACTCTCCTGGCCGGCGCCATCGCCCAACTACGAGATCGAGTACATCCATCCTTTCAGCGACGGAAACGGGAGGATGAAGGCGACTCCGGCAGCCCTTCGCGCTCTCGCAGTGGAAACCCGAACCGGCCTGCCTCCCTATCGAAACCGTGGTCCATGATCGCCAGGACGACGACTACGCCGCTCTCGCCGGGGCGGACAAGCCGGCCCTTTCGCCGAGTTCATCCACGACGCTCTGTGGGAGCGCCTCGGATCGACTGATCAGGTGACCCTGGCTGGCGGTGAGGAAACGAGGGAAAGCCCTGGCGATGAAAGGGTTGATGGAGTGCCTCGGCCTCCGTTTCCGGCCTGCCTTCCGGACCATCTACCAGAATCCCGCCCGCCATCGAAGCCGGCCTGGTTGAGATGACCGCGCTCGATTCGCCACGAAGTTCCCGGCAGAGATGCCGGCGGACGTCGCCCCGGGATCTCCGAGAGGCCGGCTATTTCTTTTTCTTGGCCGGGATCGTATTCGCCTGCTGACGGCTGGCGATGGCCTGCGCCTTCTTTCGGTTGGAAGCATCCGTCTTGGACTGCTTCTGCTTCTGGTTCTTCTGCCGGGATTTTGGTGACTTGTCGCCCATGATGGTGGAATGGCTGATGGATGGGGTCGGACTGGTGAACGAAGGTCCCCCTGCCGACCGGGGAGGGGACCAGGAAAAAAGAGGTGGTCGCCAGGGTTCCGATCCAGACGGAGGGATCGAAAGCGCGGTGCCATCATGAGGGGTCACCGGAGAGAGCCTGGTTCAACCTACGCGCGAAACCGTCCCTCCGCTGGACAAATCGTCGGTGCCCGCGAACCCGCCCGAATCGAGGAAGGGCAGCCGCAGGGGCAGAGAGAGGCAGGCGGGAGGCGCGGCAGGTTCGGTTCCCGCGACCGCCCCGTCACCATCGATTGGCCCGGAGACCAACGTTTTCCCGAGCCCGGAGCGAAGAGGTGGTATACGGGGAGACCTCCTCGGTGTGGGATGGGACGGGATGGGGAGGAACGCCAGTTGCCTGCCGACCGGAGTCTTCGAGACGTTGGGAAAGGTCGGAATCTGTCGCCTCATTGGTTTCGACAGATGCCCGCGAAGGAAAGAATACCCGAGAAACTTCGTCGCGATCATCCGCGCTTGTCATCCCGAGCGAGGAACGAGCCGAGGGATCTCCCGACCGGGCGAATTGGTCTCCCCCGTCCTTGCCCCGAACCTCGGGCTCCCTCGTCTCCCCTCACGGGCGCGAGCGCCAAGTCGTCTCGACGCGTGGCCTCCGAAACGATCGACCAACAAGGTTCGGCCGCCGTTCCCCCGGCGAACACCAAGCCACGCTCGTGAGATCCCTCGGCTGCGCTCGGGATGACAAGAAAAGTCGGTCGCCCGTCGGCAGAGCAAAAAAACCGACCGCCCAAGCAGCAGACCAGACCGCGACCAGGCAACCGCCCACGCAGGAACCCCGGGAACCCCCAGCCAACCAGTGCCGGAGGCACGACAAGAAGGTAGCCGGTGGTGGAGCGGAGCGGAACCACCGGACCAGTCAGCAGTATAAAAACGAGGAGCCCCGGAGGGGCGTGGGCGCCGAGGATGGAGGCCCTCCCGCCGCTTGATCCCACCCCCGACGCGACCGAAACTCCCGGCAACCTCCCTCCCTCCTGCTCGTCCGCACGCCGCCACCCCCGACCGCTTCTCCCATGCCCGCCGCCGCCGCCCCGCTCCCCCGAATCCGCCACCGACTCCCGTCGCTCGCCCTTTTCCTGGCCGCCCTCACCACTTGCGCCCTCGGCGCGCCCCTCGCCACCCTCACCGCCGCCGAACTCACCCACGGCCCCATCGTGGGACGTCCCGGCGCCGACTCGATGCGCATCTGGATCCGCACCGACGAACCGACGGACTTCGTGGTCCGCTACGATCGCTCGCCGGAACTCACCGCCGATTCGCCCACCGCCACCGGACGCACCACCGCCGATCGCGACGGGACCGGCTGGGTCGATCTCACCGGGCTGAAACCGGCCAAGACCTACTTCTACGCCATCGAGATCGACGGCCGGCGCCAAGTCCTGCCCGCCTTCGCCGACGCGGAGAAAAAAGGAAACGACCGGCTTCCCCGCTTCCGCACCTGGCCGTCGGCGGACACCTTCGCCCACCCGGAACTGAATCCCGAGGGACGCTTCAACACCGTCATCGGCGTGGGCGTCTGCAACCACATCGGCGGCGCCGCGAAAAGCGCGGTCTACCGCAACCTGCGCGAGCGGCACCGCGACGAACTCGACCTCTTCATCATGAACGGCGACTACCTCTACGAGCTGGGCCGCAAGCGGATGCCGGCCCGGGAGATCGATACCGACGCCGCCCGGGCCGACTACCGCGCCTACCTCGACGGCCTGCCCGACATGGCCCGCTTCTTCGCCGGCACGCCGATGCTTTTCCAGTTCGACGATCACGAGATCGGCCCGGAACAGGCCACCGCCGAAGTCGGCTTCCGCGTCACCGAGAAGCTGCGCAACGCCTACACCAATCCGCTCCTGCGCGACCTCACCCTCCGCGCCTGGGAGGACTACTGCGGCTGGGCCCGGCCGCCCCGGCCCGAGGGCAGCCATCGACCGATCGTCTTCGGAAAAAACGCCACCCTCCGCGCCGGCGATCCCGTCCTCGTCGATGGCGACGCCGATTTCTCCGCCCTCACCCCGGAAAATACCAGCACCCTCCACGTCCACATGGCCTCGGAAAACGGCGGCGTCTATGCCGTGGAGGAAGTCCTCGATCCCCATCGGCTCCGCCTCCGGCCCGCGCCCGAGCACGACGAGACCGGCGCCTCCTACAGCATCGGCACCCACCACTACTACGACCTGCGGCTGGGGAACACGCACCTCTTCGTCCTCGACACCCGATCCGAGCGCAGCCTCTACGATTACCAAAAGGTGAAAAGCCCCGACCAGCGCGTCCTCGGTCCCGCCCAGGTGCGGTGGCTGCTCGACGGGGTGCAAAAATCCGACGCCGACTTCCTCGTCATCGTTTCCCCCGTGCCCTGGACCGTCTGGCACAATGCCTCCCACGTGAAAGGCCGCGCCCTCGCCAATGCCGAATCCGACAAGGAAGACGGCCTCATCGGCGCGCTCGCCGAGCGGGAACCCCTGCTCGATGCCTTCGACGCCTTGAAAAAGCCCGTCGTCATCCTCAGCGGCGATCTCCACAGCGGCTACGGCGTCGAGATCACCGGCAACGTCTGGGAATTCCTCATCAGCCCCATCGCCAGCAGCCTCCATCCCTTCGAATCCGGCGGCAGCCCGCCCCTCGGCGGCTGGTTCGATTCCAACGGCCGCCGCGTCAAGATCAAGTGGGCCAGCGCCTACCCGCTCGCCTACGCCGAAGAATTTCGGGCCCAGGGCCGCCGCCACGGCTACGTCTACGGCCTCCTCAAGGTGAACAACGTCCTCCCCGTCGGCGTCGATAGCGACGGCCACACCCTCTGGCAGGCCCGCGACACCCCGTCCCTCCAGGTCGAAGTCCGCGACGCCGAGAGCGACGAGGTGGTGTATGCCGAGACGATCTCGCCGCTGGATGCGGAGTAGGGGAAAGGAGGGGCGACAACCGGAGTGAAGCGGAGTTGGACGGAGTCAATCTGGTCGCCCATCACTCTCCCTAAAGGGCGACAAGAGGGGCGCCCCTCCCTTCCTCCTCGAATCCCTCCGAGGGAGACTCGGATCGACCGACCCAGTAGCGGCACCCGTTGGTTGGCGGCCAGGGAGAAATGGGGGGAGCCCTGTCGAAGAGGAAGCGCAGGGAACGGGTCAGCCCCAGCCACTCAACCCTCTTTGGTCCCGGACTCAACCCTGTTCAATCCGCGACCCGCTACCGGATTCAGGTCCGACCACGTCGCCACAGGCCCTCGCCGCGCCGCCGCCCCCCATCGGCAGAGTCCGGCCACCATCCCAACGTCCCGAAGGTCACTCCCCAAATCGGGAGTCACCTTCCCAGCGTTCCGAAGGTCACTCCCGAAATCGGGAATCACCTTCCCAACGTCCCGGAGGTCACTCCCGAAATCAGGAGCCACCATCCCAACGTCCCGAAGGCCACTCCCGAAATCGGGAGCCACCATCCCAACGTCCCGGAGACCACTCCCGAAATCGGGAATCACCATCCCAAGGTCCCGAAGGCCACTCCCGAAATCGGGAGTCATCATCCCAAGGTCCCGGAGGTCACTCCCGAAATCGGGAGTCCTCTTCCCAAGGTCCCGAAGGCCACTCCCGAAATCGGGAGTCACCGTCCCAGGCTCGCGGAGGTCACCCACTTCTCCCATGTCTTCAAGACGGGTGTCAGTCCCCACCGGCAGCAATACCGGAGAAGGTGAGATCGGAAGAGAACGAAAGACGCCAGAAAGCCGAAATTCACCGACTGGACCCAATCGCTCGAAGGCCTTTTGGTTGTGTCAGACTTCTCTGCCTGATACGAATGGCACTGACTTAAGGCCGTCTTCGGTCGGATGAATTGAGCAAATTCAAGCCATTCGGCTTGCGGTCAGCGGGGCGGAATCCCCAAGTTCGCTTGATTCCGGGCTTCCGCGGAAAAGAGCAGATTTTGGGCAACGAAACCCTGCCTGCCCCGAAAAGCGGCTTAAGTCAGCGCCATTCTTGCCTGACCCGTTTCGGCAGAACTTCGCTATTGGACCTGATCGGTTGGGACTTTAGTGTCCTAGCGGAATAATTGTGTGCTTTCAACTTAGCTAGCTTGTCACCTTGGAAAAAGTTCGGGCAGAATTAGTGGGAATACCTTCCGATTGATTCAGCCGAAGGTATGAGGTTGCCAACCAAGCTTTGCAGGTCTTTTTTATTCTCTGAAAGTTCGATATACTCTTCAGGCGTTTTTCCAGGATTTGAATGATTAAAACGAGTAACTTCATCAAGGAATTGACGAAGAAGAATTCGGTTTTTGTAGTTTTCTTTCCCGCTGGACTTTGCGCTGATTAAGGGTTTGTATCTATCCGTTCCAGCATGGCGGAGAAGTGACTTTTCATCGAATGAGGGGTCACCGTGCTTAATTGATTCCACGATGAGAGCTGTTCTGGCGACCCAGGCAACTCGTGCATTACGAAACTTGAAGTTTTCTATATCATCCCAAAAACGCAATAGAAATTGCCCAACCTCCCCCGCGAGCTTTATTTCATATTCGCGAGGTGCACTTTCATTGAGTCCGCTTAATAGCCTTTCAACAAATCCGAATTCACTCTCAAACAGTACCTTGCCTTCTAAAAATAGATGAAGCGCGAAGAGCGAATTTCTTGATACTTGCTCCTTGATTTCTTGTATTGAATAAAATGAAATATTTATTTTACGCTCAACTCTGTGCTTGAAATAATTGCCGGTGTGAATGGCCAGGATATCAACATCAGAATCTGGTTGATCGTCTCCACGAGCACAACTTCCGTATAGTATTAGAGCGGATATTGACATCTAATTTCTCTGAAAAACGGTTCGATTTAGAATGACGGGAAATATAATGGAATACCAAAATACTCCTGTCGCCATATTGATAAAACCTACAGCCTCCGCCCATTTTGGTTCACCTTCGATCGGGTACTTCGTGTATCCCGCTAAAAGTAGAATATCGATTGATCTTCGTATAGCGCTGAAAAGCGGTAGTTCAAGCCCGAAGCAATAAATAGTGCCGAAGATTGCTGTGGCGACAGCGCCCAAGCAGAGGGGGCGCATGACGCTTGCTCCCCATCCCGCGCATTGTCCATATATGTATACGGAAGCCAATTCAATCGCGTAAAAGCAAGTTTCAAATACGTGTGGAATTTTTCGTAGCCGAGACTTTGTTAAAGTGAGATGCCATGCTTTTGATAGGGAGGCTTTTACAGCCTGAAGAACTGACACCTTGATAGCCGAATAAAAAAGGACGTCATCATTCAATGGTCTCAGCGAGTTCAAAATTGCTTTTGCTGCTTTAGCCTTTGTGAGCTCAAATCTTCGTTTCTGATAGCCAGGGGAGGTTTGTTTGGTGGCTAGAACGTCTCTGTCGAGATTGGTCCACCCTGCTTTAATAAATTTCTTGGGATCAATTATACACTTTTCAAACTGGGTCTCGTTGCCGCTGAAATAGTTTCGCTCGTATTCGCAGTCTATAAATTGAACAAATCGGAATCGAGAAACTCCGAATGAACAATCTTGGAATCGGCATTTCGAAAATTTGATTTTCTCCCATTGAGATTTTCCGAAGTGACAATTGGTGAAATTGCATTGTGTAAATACGATTTGTCTTCCATTGGTAAATTTGCCAACAAAATCGCAGTTTCGAAAATCTTTCTCTATTATTTGTTCTAATGTGTTGGGAAGGTCTTCGCCCCGGCAAATTTTGTTTCGTGGCCCATTGTTATCTTGCAAATCGTTCCACGAGACTTCCTGTGTTAATGGTTCTTCGGTAGGGGAGTATGTGGGCTCCCAAAAATTATTTTGTCGATGGCGATCCATTTTAATCTTGAGCGGAGCTTAATTTGCGGTGAATGGGATGTGCTTGAGGTATTCTTCGCGGATGGGCGAGTAGAATTTTCAGATCACCCATTGGAAATCGAAGCGCTAGTGTCGTTTATTTCACCTGATTTTCTGAGGTAATTCGTAGGGTTGTTCATTCTTTTTGTAAACAACTCAACCACCCCGCCCCCCGCACCAACAACCTCCCACCCAACGGCACGGGCGCGGCGGCGAGGCGTTCGCCCAGGTCGTTCTGGGCGAGGATTTTCATGCCGGTGTCGCTGACTTCGACGACGGTGAGCAGGCCATCCTCGCGGGCGCAGTAGAGGAGATTCCCGGCGAGGATGGGGGACGAGTAATACTTCGCGGCGGCGCGGGGGATGGCGTCGGCCCAGAGGTCTTTTCCGGTGCGGGCGTCGAGGCAGTGGATCTCGCCGCGGTCGGTGAGGAGATAGACTTTGCCGTCGCGGGCGACCGGGGTGGGGCAGTCGGCGCCGAGGTCGTCGCGTTCCCAGAGGCGGGCCGTTTTCGTGACGTCGCCGCTGCCGCCCATGCGGATGCCGGCGACGTGCTTGGCGCGGCCGAAGGGGACCACGGCGATGCCGTCGTCGGTGAAGGCGGGGGAGGCGATGACGCGCCACATGGGCTTGTCGTCGGGATTGAAGCCGCCGCAGGTCCAGCGAACCTCGCCGGTGGCGGGATCGTGCCCGGTGAGCCGGTCGGCGCCCCAGATGACGATGGTTTCCTGCCCGTCGATCTCGGTGACGTAGGGCGTGGTGTAGGACTGGCCGGTTTCCTTCTGGACCTCGAAGGTGCGGTCGACCTTCCAGGTCTCGCTGCCGTCGGCCCGGTCGAGGGCGACGACGTAGGAATCGCCCTCCTGCATCACCGCGATGACGAGCTGGTGGTCGCCCGCGAAGACGGGCGAGGTTCCCAGGTCCCACCAGAGCGTGTCCTCGCCGTAGCGTTCCTGGAGATTGGTCTTCCAGTTCAGTTTCCCCTCGACCGTCAGCGACGCGACCGTGCCGCTCTTGTAGTAGACGTAGACATCCTTCCCGTCCGTGATCGGCGAGGGATTGGCGCCGCTCCCGTTCTTATGTTTCCCGGCCCGTTCCGGACCGAGGGTCTGTTGCCAGAGTTGTTTGCCGGTTTCGAGGTCGTAGGCGGTGATCCCGTCCTGCCCGTCGATCCCGCTGGTGACGAAGACGCGATTTCCCCACACCGCCGGCGTGCTGCTCCCGACCCCGGGCAGTTCCACCCGCCAGGCGACGTTCTTCTCCGGCGAGAATTCGATCGGGTAATCCCCCGGCGCGGCGACGCTGGTCCCATCGGGCCCGCGCCACTGGGGCCAGTTCGCCGAGGCGGTTTCGGCGTGGGAGGAAGGAAGGAGCGGGAACGAGGCGAGGAGGAGAGCGGCGAGGACGGGGAGGAGAGAAGTGGTCGATTTCATGGCGGGGCGGGGCGGGCGGCTGGTTTGGTTATGCAGGATTCCAGAAAAAGGGGAAAGGGAAAAGGGCTTCTTCGTGCCAAGGGGCCATCGCATGGGATTCCATCCCGTGCCTGTCCCCGCGCGATGGCATTTCGCGAGTCGGGCAGCCAAGGACGGGGAAGGATTCCCGTCCGGGCAGGCACGGCTTGGAAAGCCATGGTACGACCGAGTTCATAGCCGCGCGCGCCGAGAGCGTGGCCGGGGGCTGGAGTGGAGCAGCGGGGAGGGGGGAGTAGGCCAGCGACTCCCGTCGCGGCGGTGAGAGGCTTGCGGGGCGGGCGATCGCTCTGGTGGGCGCTTCCGTGTGCAAGTCGAGCCGCGACAGGAGTCGCTGGCCTACGTGGTTCGTAGTGACGTTGGTTGGTGGGATCGGCCGGGGAACTGGCTGACGGGGGCGGAACACCACTCGGGAGATCCCTCGGCTCGTTCCTCGCTCGGGATGACATGGCAGGGGAGGCGATGAGGAATCGTGGCGGCCTTCGGCTGAGCGTATGCGTGAGGATTGGGCAGCTTGGTGCCGGGCGGTTCCCGGTCTGCCGACGGCAGCCGCGAGGGACGAGCCGGTGCTGCGCCCCTGCCGGGTCGAGAGGCAGGAGAAGTGCCGGAGGCACGGCAAGAAGCTAGCCCGGCGTGCAGCGAAGCGGAACGCCGGGAATGAATGAAGTTCCTGTTCCCGGAGCCCCGGTGGGGCGTGGCGAGGGGATCGAAACGCTCGGCAACCTTCGCCTGTTTCCTGCCGCCTCTCCGGGGCTCATACCGAATTCCAATAACCTCTGGACGATTGATTGAAATGGCAAAAAAGGATCCCAGCCTTCGGTTGATTTTTGTGATGCGAGCCTTCGCCTCCCGGATGCTTCGTTCCGCCTCGGTCAGGTAGCT
>JAUIGT010000704.1 GCA_030432615.1 Verrucomicrobiia bacterium | reverse complement strand
CCCAGTTCCTCCAGCAGATCGAGAATCGTTCCCCCGGTCGCGGAGTCCAGGTTGCCGGTGGGCTCGTCGGCCAGCACCAAGGCGGGTCGGGGAGCCAGCGCGCGGGCGATGGCCACGCGCTGCATCTCGCCACCACTCAGCTCCTCGGGGAAGGCATCCGCTCGATGCTCGACCCGCGTCGCTTCCAGGAGGTCTCGGACGCGGGAACGACACTCTTCCTCGGCCAGACCGAGAAGCTGGAGTGGAAAAGCGACGTTCTCCGCCGCGGTCAGCGTCGGCAGCAGGTGAAAGAACTGGAAGATGGTGGTGACATCGCGCCGCCGCAGGCGCGCGAGTTGGTCGCCATCGAGCTGATCGATCCGTTTTCCCGCGATTCGGATCTCTCCCGCGTCCGGCCGATCGATCCCTCCGACGCAGTTGAGGAGAGTGCTTTTCCCGGAACCGGAAGGCCCCATCAGGGCCACCCGCTCGCCCGACCCGATGACCAGGTCGAGATCATCGAGCACGAGCCGTTCACCGTATCGCTTCGACAGTCCGGATACCTTCAACGCATCCGTCATCGCCGCTTCGTTGTCTCGCGATTCCTTCACTGGCAAAGGATACGCCCGAAGCCGCGCCCGTGGCCGGATTTTTCGCCCGCGGTCCGGTTCAAGTTGCTGACTGCGCGCCGTTTGCCGATCTGATGACCGATCTTGCGAAATGCGCGCCCGCGATTTGACCCGGCCGTTCAATCGAACTAGCGGAGTGTTTCCCCAAAGCCCAATTCCATGCGACGCCCCTCTTTGTCTCGCTCGTTCGGCCTTCTGCTTTGCCTGATCACCATTGCCTTCGGTTCGGTCGCGGTCGGCCTGGGTGCGGAATCGGCCCCGGATGCCTCCGCCGCCTCCGCTTTTGATTGGCGCGCCTTCCTCGCTCCCTTTCACACGGTGACCCTGCACCTGCCGATCGGGTTCGTGACCATCGCCGTGATCCTGGAGATCTACTGGTTCTTTCGCCGCAGCGACGCGCTCCGCCAGGCCCTTGGCCTCGTGCTCTGGGTCAGCGGTCTCAGCGCCGTGGTGGTGACTCTCCTCGGGTTTTTCCGCGCTTCCGACGGAGGTTACGAGCCGGAAATGCTGGAGCACCACGAGCACTACGGCGTCGCGGTGGCCGCGGTCACCATGGTGCTCGCGTTGGTCCACACCATGGCCTTCGCCGGGGGAAAAACCCGCAAGGGACTGGCCGCGGTCTACCGTCTGCTTCTCGTGGCGGATGTCGGTCTGCTGACCATTGCCGGCCACGGTGGTGGCAACCTGACCCACGGCTCCAAATACCTCGTCGAGGGCGCCCCGGCCTGGGCCAAGGAATGGCTCGCCAAGCGCGAGGAAGAAGTCGCTCCCGGCACCGAGCCCGGTGCCGCCGGTGCCGGATCGGGAGAAGCGAAAGCCGGCATCTACGCCACCATCATCCAGCCCGCGTTCGAGAAGAAATGCTACTCCTGCCACGGGCCGGAGAAACAGAAGAGCGACTACCGCATGGACACGGCGGAAGGACTCTTCGCCGCCGGAGACAGTGAACTGGAGCCGATCGTGGCGGGCCGACCGCTGGAGAGCTATCTCGTGGAGATGATCACCCTGCCCGAGGACGACGACTACGCCATGCCGCCGGAAGGCAAGGACCGCCTCACCCCGGAGGAAACCATGGCCATCATCCAGTGGATCTGGGAGGGCGCCAAGATCGACAGCTGATCGCCGGGAGCCGGCTTCACTCGCTCACCGAGAAGCGGAAAACGGTCCGCTCCCGGTATTCCTCGCCAGGTCGCACCAGGGAACTGGGAAATTCCGGCACATTCGGGGTATTCGGAAAATGCTGGGTTTCCAGGCACACGCCGTGGTGGGGACCGTAGGGCCGGCCCCCGGGGGACCGCAGGGTCGGTTTCAGGTGGTTGGCGGTGTAGAGTTGAACGCCGGGCTGCGTGGTGGCGACTTCCATCACCCGGCCCGAATCGGGATCCTCCAGTCGCGCGAACCACTGCAGCTCACCGGAGGCCCCGCTATTCAGGACGTAACAATGATCGTAGCCACCACCTTCGACTTCGCCGATTCTCTCCCCGATGGGACGCGCTTCGCGAAAATCGAACGGGCTGCCGCCCACCCCGACGAAATCTCCCTGCGGAATCTTCCGATCGTCGATGGCCAGGATCCGGTCGGCTTCCAGCGTCAGGCGATGGTCCAGAATCGTACCCGAACCGGCTCCGCCCAGGTTGAAGTAGGCGTGATTGGTGAGGTTGAGATGAGTGGGCTTGTCGGTCGTGCCGCGATACTCGATCTCCAGGGTGTCGGCATCGGTCAGTCGATAGACAACGGACAATTCCACCCGGCCAGGGTATCCCTCGTGACCGTCGGGACTCGTATGCCGGAGACGCACCCCCACGAAGTCATCTCCCGAAACCGGCTCCGACTCCCAGATCCGCGAGGCCAGGCCCTGTTTTCCTCCGTGGATGTGCACG
>JAUIGT010000127.1 GCA_030432615.1 Verrucomicrobiia bacterium | reverse complement strand
GAGGAAGAAAGCCTTCCACAGGAGCTCGTCGCGGACGAGGTGACGAGCCTCCCGGCTCCTGCCTAAGCCCCCCCCCGCCAAGCATGATCCCTGCCCCTCACCTGAGAACACACCGCCCGAACGAATGCTTCCAGGCACCCTTCCCACGGCTATGGCCGGGTTGGGTGATCGGCATCTCGCTGCTGTGCATCGCATGGCTCGCCCCCTCCGCCGCTCCGGCTGCCGATGTCGTGTTCATGTCGAATGGCGATCGGCTCAGCGGAAAGGTGCTCCGAGGCAGCGGGGACGAGCTGCGGCTCGAAACTCCTTATGCGGGCATCGTCGAAATAGACTGGGAGGAGATCGTGCAGGTCCAACTTGAGGAACCGGGCAAGGTTCTCCTTGAGGACGGAGCGGTGGTGGAAACCCGGAGTCTGCGGAAACCTCGACCGTCGCCCGGAGCGGTCGGGCATCCCGCGGGAAAGGTGCCCACCGACTCGGTCCAACAGATTCACCCCGAGCCCTGGGAGCTCGGAATCGCCGGAAAATTCAGCGGCCAGGTCAATCTGTCCGCAGAATTCGAGAACGGCTCCAGCAACACCGACGAGATCGATTTGGACTTCGAGCTTCGCTACCGTCGTCACGAACACCGCGTCGATGTGTTCGGCCAATTGGAGTACGACCGGACCAACGGCAACATGACGAAGCGGAACTGGTTCCTCATCCCCAAGTATGACCATTTCCTCAACGATCAATGGTATCTTTCCGCGATGTATGGTGCGCAGCAACGCAAACTGGAAGGCCTCGATCTTCAGCAATTCGGCGGCCCGTCACTGGGCTATTAGTGGGCTGAGGGAGCCCCGCTAGAACTGCGTTCCGCAATCGGTGTGCTTTTCATTCAAGAGGATTACACGGGCCGGCGGGACGAACGCTACTTCGGACCAAGCTTCACGATGGGCTATCAGCACGACCTCCTTGACGGTGCGCTTCGCCTCTACCACCGCCATTTCGCGGTGGCGGACATGCAGGACATCGACGATCACTCGTGGCGATCGTGGACTGGCTTCTCGGTTCCCGTCGCCGGGGGCATCCGCACCGGACTCGAATACGAGATCGACTACGACAGTCAGCCCGCACCTGGGGACGAATCCTTCGACCACATCCTGCGTGCGAAGGTCGGCTACGCCTGGTGACCGCCGCCGTTCCGGGAAACCGCTCAAATTGAGCACTCCAGCGGAAGGCCCGGGTTGTGGGAGACCAAGGATCGGTTAGCTTCCGCCTCGCCGGGAGACCGGCATCTTTCTCCCGCACGAGCCTTTCAACCCCCTCCCGGACATGGAAACACCAAGCAGAAACGACATCATCAAGAGTTCGCTGATCCAGGCCGCGACCAACACCGTGATCAATGCGGTGATCAACTATTTCATGGTCCGCGGAAAAGAGGTCCACCCGATCACCGCGGACTCGATCACCGGTGGCAGCGACACCGTCATCGGCCAATCCGTTTTCCTCGCGGTCTCGCTGGCGGTGATCTTCACCCTTCTTGGCTTCAAGTCGCTGCGCCCGGTGTTGCCCGGCGTGACCTGGGGCCAGGTGATCCCAATGGCCGTGAAGAATGGTGTCTATGCCTTCGGGCTGGTGGTGATCGCCGGCGTGCTCTGGCAGAGGATGTTCCCCGACCTAACGGTCGGCACCCTCGGTGCCGCGCTGATCGCCGGCGGAATCGCCGGCTTCGCCTCGGGCGTCACCAACTACTCGACCGTCACCCGTCTGATCGAGCGATTCCGCTGAAAGTCGCCACCGGTCCGCCGACGTCAGTCGCCCAACCGGGTCACTCCGAGAGAACCCGCTCGACCAGCTCGACCACCTCGCGGTTCGAGAGGATCGACATGTGATCCTCGTCGAAGCCGTAGATCCCCGCCGCATCCTGCTGGGCTTCCGGCCTCAACTGGCTGGCCACACTCACGGTGCCGTCATTGCTTTTCGGCATCCCGTATCCGCCGCTGCCGCGGAAGCCGAACAGCAGGTGGTGGTCGACCCTCCCCTTCAGCGGCTTCCGGAAAAGATTCCGCAGGTAGCCGCTGCCGCCTGCCATGTCCCGCCATGAGGGCACGACGGAAGGCGCCATCTTCACTCCCATCTCCGCCGACTCGTGCCCCCCGAAAGGCGAAGAGATCGTCACAAGGCGGTTGATGTAACCGTGGCCGTCCTCGATCACGTTCATCTCCACCGCCCGCCGTGCGACCAGCCCGCCCATGCTGTGCGCCACCACGTGCAGGCGGCGGAAGCCGTATCTGCCATGCAGCGCCTCGATGCCGTCGTTGAGTGCCGCCGCAGACTTCTCGAGGCGGCCACCGCTCGGATAGTAGTAGAACCACGGCTGGAACCGGCGCCGGTCGATGCGCCGAAAGAACGTCTCCCAGTCCTGCGGCGAGCCGGCCGCACCATACACGAACAGGACCGGCACCTTCGCGGGATCATAATCCTCGAGGAAGTAGATCCCGAGCCCGCCGCGAAACGCGAAGGCGGCCGGTGTCCACAATCCCTCCTCACCGGCCGTCGACTGGAAGCGCTCCGCCCCCGGATCGACCACCTCGCCGACCGCCAGCGTCGCGCCACGGCCGGTGATGACCTCCTCGACCTCGCGCTTGCCGAAAAACTCGCGTGCCGCCTCCAGCACCTCGGCAGGCAACCTGGTCGAGGTCGAAAGCCTCCCCCGGACCTCGACCCGCTTCGCTCCCGCCGGAAACACCACTGGTGCCGGCTCCGCACCGCCGTGCACCCACGCCAGCTCCCCGACCTCGTAGCGGCCGTTGCCATTGCGGTCGGCATGAGCCATCACGTAGCAGTTTTCCGGCCGGTCGATCACGAACGCATAAAGGCCGCTGGCTCCGATCTCGACCACGTCGCAGGAGACGATCCGCCCCGCCGCCCGGTCCCACTCGGCCACCACCCCGCGCACCGGCCCGGATTCGCCGGCCATCCCGTCCAGCCGGCACACTACCGTGTAGCCTTGGTCCACCACCCGAAGCTCCCGGCCGAGCTTGCGGAAATTCGCGCACGAAACCGACAACAGTCCCAGTCCCAGCAGGCCCAGTCGGCAGATCAAGGATTTCATGGATGCGTGGCTAGCAGTCAGCCCGACGATCCGCAATGCATCTCGCACCGACCGTGACGGCGGACTGCCCAAAACGGGCACTTTGAAAAATCCTCCCGCTTGCCCCGGGGGCAAACCGAACAATCAATACGTGTTTCTTCTAGAGCGGGATGGTCATTCATTCCGCAAACCAGGGAAGACAATCCAACACAACCATTCGATGAGCACCCCAACTTCCGATCCATTTCAACTGCAAGGCCAGGTCGCGATCGTCACCGGTGCCGGTGCCGGCATCGGTCGGGCCATCGCCGAAACCTTCGCCCGAGCCGGCGCCAAGGTGGCCGTGAGCGACCTCAAGGAGGAAACCGCGGCGGCCGTCGCCGACGAGATCAAGGCCGCCGGCGGCGAGGCGATCGGCGTCGCCTGTGACGTCACCAACGAGGACGCCCTCGCCCAGCTCGTCGATCAGACCGTGGCGGCCTTCGGCAAGGTGAGCATCCTCGTGAACAACGCCGGCGGCGGCGGTCCGAAGCCCTTCGAGATGGACATGAAGACCTTTGAGTGGGCTTACAAGCTCAACGTCTTCTCGGTCTTCCGGCTGTGCCAGCTGTGCGCCCCGCACATGGAAAAGGCCGGCGGTGGAGCCATCCTGAACATCTCGTCGATGGCCGCCGAGAACAAGAACCGCAACATGGCCTCCTACGGCTCGTCGAAGGCCGCCGAGAGTCACCTGACCCGCAACATCGCCTTCGACCTCGGCCCGCGCGGGATCCGCGTCAACGGCATCGCCCCGGGCGCGACCCGCACCGCCGCCCTGGCCTCCGTCCTGACGCCCGAGATCGAGGCCAAGATGCTCGAGCACACCCCGATCAAGCGCCTGGGCGAACCCGAAGACATGGCCAACGCCGCGCTTTTCCTCTGTTCCCCGGCCGCCTCTTGGGTGAGCGGGCAGATCCTCACCGTCAGCGGCGGCGGATTGCAGGAACTCGATTGATCTCCAACCCCACTATCTAACACCAACCAACCCCACCCATCATGAGCAACTTCGATTCATTCGCGGACTTCCGCATGGACAATCACGTGGCGATCGTCACCGGCGGCGCCCAGAACATCGGCGAGGCCATCGCCCGCACCTTCTCCGGTGCCGGCGCCAAGGTCTTGATCGCCGACCTCAACGGCGACAAGGCCGAGGCCACCGCCAAACAGATCGAGGCCGACACCGGCAATCCGGTCCTCGGCACCGCTTGCAACGTCACGGTGCAGAAGGACATCGACGACTGTGTCGCCAAAACCGTCGATGCCTTCGGCGGCATCTCGACGCTGGTCAACAACGTCGGCTGGGGCCGCGCCTATGAGGACCCGCTGGCCGTTCCGGCCGAGGAAATGGTCGAGAGCTTCAAGCTCAACACGCTTGCGGGCATGGCGATGACCGCCGCCTGCCGGCCGTATTTGCTGAAAGCCGAGAACGCCACGGTGACCAATTCCGGTTCGCTGGTCGGCACCCTGCCGGCCTTCGACTTCATCGCCTACTCGGCGGCCAAGGCGGCGCTCAACCACCTGATGCTCGGGCTCGCGCACTACTTCGCCCGCCAGATCCGCATCAACACCGTGCTCATCGGCACGGTGATCACGCCCGGCTACGCCGATGCCGGCCTGGACGAAAAGGCCGTGGAGGCGCTTTCCCATCCCGACAACCTGACCGGCCGTGCCGGCACTCCGCAGGACATCGCCAACACCTTCCTGTGGCTGGCGTCGAATGCCGGCTCGTGGATGAGCGGCCAGACGCTGCAGGTTTCCGGCGGCGGCAAGCGCGTCCGCCTGAAGCCGGAGTAGGCCTCCGGTGACACCGAAGCGAAGGCCTCTCACGATGGATCCGAAATGCCACGCACCCCGCCGGCTGATGCTGGCGGGGTGCCTGCTCGGGGTGGGTCTGGGGCTGGCCGATGAACTGCCTCGTTCACCGGCCTCCGACCCGCCGGCCCCCGGCGTCGTCCGCGCCCCGCTCCCGGCCAATGAGGTCAAGGGTCTGCCGCTCGCCACCGTCTTCTACGATCTCCGGGGGAAGGCAGGGATCACGGGCGGCGACGAGCGGGCGCGGCTCGAGATCGAGAAGGCCTTCGGGATCCGCGCCGGCGCGTCCTACGACCCCCAGGTGACGGCGGTCGGCCTGATGCGGGTGAGAAAACTCGACTTCGTGCGGAAGGCGGACTTCACGATCTACGAATCGAGCCGCCCGGGCCACCTGGTGATGGCGCTGTCGGTCACGCTCGGCCCCCGCGACGAGGAAACCGGGCCGCGCGGGGTCCTCTCCGGGAGGTCGGGAGACTTTCCGCTGCTCCATCAGGACGAACGGAGCATGGTCCGGCTGCTGCTCAACGGCGGGATCGGGTTCTTCAGCGACGGAAATCCTTGGTTCGGCAACGCCGCCGCCTTCACCGGTCCCAGCCCGATTGCGCTCGACCCGGCCAACGGCGATTCCGCGACTTGGTTCGAAACCAGCATCGAATACGGGCTCGGGGGCGTGGTGCAGGTCGGCGAAGGCAACCTCTGGGCCTACGGCGCCGCCTCCTTCCTCAGCTCGTTCTCGACCGGCCAGGACCTCTTCCGCTCCGACACCCGCAGCCTTACCGAAATCGAAGACGCCTATCTCGGCTTCGTCTGGCATCCGTCCGCGTCGCCCTGGGTGGTGAATGCCTCGGTCGGACGTCAGAACTGGCAACTCAACGACGGCTTCCTGTTCTCCCAGTTCGCGGCCGCGGCCAACGCCGGGCCGATTCCGGGGCTCTATCTCAATCCGCGCACGGCCTACGACATGACCGCCTTGCTCAAGGTCCAGCGCGAGAACTTCAGCCTCGAGGCCTTTTTTCTCGATCCCAACGAAATCGACTTCCTCGAAAGCGACACCATCTACGCCGGGCTGAATGCGGCGTTCACCCTGCCGCAGGCCTGGGAAGGCTCCGTGGCCTACTACGAAGTCCTGGAATCCAAGACCACCTTCCCTGCGGGCGTCGCCGGCACCGTGCCGCGCGAGGGTCTGCAGACCGCCAATCTCCGGCTCGCCACCACCCGGCTCTTCGGGGCCGACGGCCTCGAGCTGACCGGCGAAGTGGCGCACCAGACCCACCGCGACGTCGATTGGGATGCCTGGGCCTGGTACGGCCGGGTCGGATACACCTTCCGCGACCTGCCGTGGACACCCAACCTCAGCTACCGCTACGCCAGCTTCAGCGGCGACGATCCGACGACGCGCACCTACGAGCGCTTCGACGCGCCGCTGTCCAGCGGACTCGACACCTGGGTCCAGGGAGTTAATGTTAGAAAAGTCGCCGCCAACTCCAACCTCGACACCCACCGCATCCGCCTGAACCTGGCGCCAACGCCCAAGCTGTCGCTCACCTTCGACTACTTCTGGCTGATGGCCAACGAGCCGGCCGGCGCCCCGCGGCGGATCGCCCAGGAGATCGACCTCGGCGTCCGCTGGTCGATCCGCCCCAACCTGTTTCTCCTCGGCGTCGCCGGCATCGCCTTTCCCGACGACAACCTGCGGCGGCGGGCCGGCACCGACCTCGACTCGTGGACCACGGTCCAAGCCTCTCTTTTCTGGAATTTCTGAGCCGATTGCCGATCCTTTCCCGAGTCTGGCCGTGCTCAGCCCGAAACCTCCAAGCGCCCTGATCCGACCGCATCAAGGCTTTTCTTGCCCTCCGAATTCCGTCTCCGTTCGCATACTCCGCCATGGATCCCTCGCCCCGACCGCACCTGCCATTCGCCCTTGAGGACTTCGAGGCCAACCAGTCGGAGATCCTCCTGCGGATGGGGGATTTCTTCATGAGATACCTGCATCGCCTGCGACACGCCTTCGACGGCGACCTCACCATGGCGATCGTTCTTGGCGAGATCGGCCACCACAACAGCTCGATCTATTTCTCGACGCACGGGGGCCTTCAAAAAGACCTCACACCCGAGGAGCGCTTCAAGGTGATGGAATGCTGCAATGCCCATTCGCTGAGCGCGGCCAGCGGCATTCCCAGGGAAACCGTCCGGCGCAAGATCGACGCGCTGGTCGACCGCGGCTGGGTGGAGAAAGTGGAGGGCAAGGGCCTGCGGATCACGGAATCCTGCGTCGAATATTTCGCAACCTCCTTCAACCTGCCCACGCTCGCGGAACTCATCGCCACCTCGCGGGCGATCGAACCGCTTCTGGCTCCAGGGTCCGGTCGGCCTCCAGACGCGGGATAGCCCGGCCGGCACCCTCCTCCTGAGCTGAGATCGGTCCATCCGCTCCGGCGAACTGCCCAATTTGGGCAGTTCGGGGGTATCCATCGGTTGCGCAGACTGAGGACTCCGGCAGGGTGGCCGGGCAGGACGCGGCCCGACCGGATTCGCGCCCCGAAACCTTGCCATCGACGGGGTCTCAAACCACCACGACGGAGATGTACTTTCTCAAACGAACCCACCTCGGCTTTCTCGCCATCGCTTCGCTTGCCGCCGCCGATGAGGATCATGGCTGGGAACTCACCGGTGCGGCGGGGCTGACCTATGCCGAGGGCAATTCCGACTCGGTCGCCTACTCGATTCAGGTGCTGGCCTCCTACCTCGACGAAAAGAACGAGACCTATCTTGGTGCCGACTGGTTCTATGCCGAGGATGGCGGTGTCGCGAGCACCGACCGTTTCCTTCTCTCCGCGCAGCAGAACCGCCGCCTCGACGAACGCTGGCACATCGGGGGCATCGGCTCGTGGCAGCGCGATGACATCGCCGGGATCGACCGCCGCATCGATCTCGGACTGTTGCTCGGCTACCGGGCGATCGACAGCGAGCGGGCGACGCTGACCCTCGAGGTCGGTCCCGGCTACGCTTGGGAAAAGCAGGGCGGGACGAGCCGGAGTTTCGCCGGACTGCGCCTGGCGGAGAAGTTCGAGTACGAGTTCACGGAAACCACCAAACTCTGGCAGTCGCTGAGCTGGACCCCGAAGATCGAGGATTTCGCCGACTATCTGATCGACCTCGAACTCGGGATCGAGACCCGCATCACCGACCGCTGGTCGCTGCGGACCTTCGCCCGCCATCGCATCGACAGCACGCCGGCGGCCGGCAGGGGCAGGTCCGACACTTCGCTGGTCTTCGGTGCGGCCTACGACCTCGGGGGGCTCGGGGAACCCGGGGACGACGGCGGCCGGCGCAGCCTGATGCCGGACGAAGACACGGACGACGATGACGAGGACGGCTGGTCATCGGTGGCCTCCCTCGGCCTGTCGCTGGTCAGGGGCAACTCCGAAAGCCTTTCGGCGAACTTCGGCTGGAACACCGCCTATGAGGATGACGAACGGGAGTTTTTCTTCGACCTCAGCCACGCCCTGGCCGAGAACCAGGGGGCCACCTCCCAGGACCAGACGCGATCTCGGGTCCAGCTCGACCGCTACCTGAGCGAGCGTTTCTATTTCGGCGGATCGATCCGCTACCTGCGCGACGCTCCCGCCGACATCGACTACCGCATCATCAGCGGCATCGGTCCCGGATACGCCCTGATCAAGACCGACCGCACACGCCTCTCGATCGGTGCGGGGCCGGCCTACACCTTCGAGCAGGTCGGTCGCAATCGCCGCAACTTCGCCTCGCTGGTCGCCGCCCAGCGCTTCCGCCACGATTTCTCGAAGCGCGTGTCACTCGAACAGGCGCTCGTTTATGCCGCCGAGATCTCCGACTTCGACAACTTCAACCTCGCGGCGACCGTCACGCTCGACACCGAACTCAGTGGCCGGCTGATCTGGCGCCTCGGGACCGCGTGGCTCTATGACAACCGTCCCGCCGCCGGCCGCCGCCACCACGACCTCACGATCACCAATGCGCTCGCGGTGAAGTTCTGAATCGCCCCCCGCGGCCACGTCCACCGACTCGTCATCTTCCCTTCCACATCAAGCAAGCCCTCCCGCCCGGCCAACATCACCTCCCCGCCTCATGTCCTTCCGCATCGCCGTCCTTCTCCTCTTCTTCGGTTCCCTCGCCGCGACCGCCCGCCAAGTGGATTTCTCGGGGGACTGGCAGACCTTCTGGCGCACCGGCAGCGCCCTCATGACCCTCGAGCAGGAAGATGATCGCGTGACCGGCTCTTACCAGCCGGACGACGGGACCATCGAGGGCCTTGTCGACGGGGGCGTCCTGCGCGGGACGTGGACCCAACCCGGGTCCTCGGGGAAGTTCGTCTTCGCCCTCTCCGAGGACGGGCAGGTGCTGACCGGGCGCTTCGGCAATGGCGAATACTGGAACGGATTCCGTGAGGATGCCGAGGGTGGAAGCGCGAACTGGAGGCTCGACAACGACACCCCGCGGATCGTGTTGCGCAGCCTGCTGCTGGCGGCCAATGCTGCGATTTACGACGGCGATGCCGGGGCGCTGCGGCAGATCGACAATCTGATGACCTATGCCGGCGAGGCCGCGAGTGCCAGCGACGAGGCGAGCCGCCGGCAGCTGATGTTCAACCTCCTCGACATGTCCACGCTGCGCATCATGGACGTGCCGGAGGCGCCCGAGAACCCGGAGGAGGACACGGTGCGCTTCGCCGTCGGGCCGGCGGCCGTGCCGGACAAGACGACGCTTGAATTCAGACCGAGCCCGGCCGGCGGCTGGCGGCTGGTCCTGCCCGAGGAGGCTGTGCTGGCCGCTGAGCGCGATCGTTTTCTCGAAGCGATGGGCTACGAAAGCCTCGCCGAACTGGACCGGGCCCGGGCGGATTCGCCGCGGGCTGTGCTGCGCGAGTTCGTGCTTGGAGCCCGGACCTGGGACCAGGGCGGCCGTGACCGCGCGCTGGCGGTCATGGACCTGTCCGAGATTCCCGAACGCCTGCACGCCCTCGAAGGCCCGATCTACGCCGACTTCGTCCGGCGCATCATCGACCGGGTGGCCTACGTGATCTGGCAGGAGATACCCGATGACCCCGACCGGAGCGTGCCCTATGTCTACTTCCAGCACCCCGTCGGCAACCTGACCATCGCGAAGGTCGCCCAGCCCGGCGCCGAGGGCACCCCTCAGGGCGAGCGGTGGATGTTCACCGCCGAAACGCTGGCCACGGCGCCCGCCCTTCTGGAGGCAATGCAGGAGCTGCCCATGATCGGCGGCCTTGAGAGCCCCGAGCCCCTTTCCCCCTACTTCGAGCTTAGGGAAAAGGTCCGCGCCGCGAGGCCGGGCTTGGTCGCGCAATGGGGATACCTCGAGGCCTGGCAGTGGCTCGGATTCGCCGCCACCCTGCTCGCCGCCCTCCTCGCCGCATGGCTCATCTCCATGATCGTGCGGGGAATCTCGCGGCCGGGTGGCAAGCTGGAGACCCTTGCCACGCTCGCTTTCCCGACCGGTCTGCTCGCGGCGGCCGTCATGGTCAACTGGGCGGTCTCGCGGCTGGGTGTCACCCAGGCCGGGATCCCGTTCGTCGGCTCGTTGACCGGCGTGTTCCTGGTCATCGCTCTGGCCATCTTCGCCTACCGACTGGCGACGGTGGTGGGCGGCTGGTTTCATGCCAATGCGTCGAAGACAAGTTCCTACGCGGACGAGATCGCGACCTCGCTTGCGACCGGTTTTTCCAAGCTGCTGATCGTCGTCGGCGCCGTCATCGCGATCGCCGACGTCGCGGGACTGCCCTACGAGGGTGTGCTGACCGGCCTCGGGGTCGGCGGCGTGGCGATCGCCTTCGCCGCGCGGGACACCGTCTCGAACATGATGGGCGGCGGTCTGCTCATCGCCGACCGTCCCTTCCAGCGTGGCGACCTGATCGAACTCGACGGCAAACTGGCGACGGTGGAGGAGGTCGGGCTGCGCTCGACCCGCCTGCGCGCGCTGGACGACACCCTGCTGCACGTGCCCAACGTCCAGCTTTCGGACCGGATCATCGCCAACTGGGGCAAGCGGCGGCGGCGCAAGGTGTCGATGCTGATCGGTCTGACCTACGACACGCCCCGCGAGAGGCTCGACGGGTTCGTGAAACGCCTGCGGGAGGTGGCGTTGGCCCAGCCGAAGGTCGACCCCGACGACGTCTACGTCGGCCTCAAGGATTTCGGCGCGTCCTCGATCGACATCGGCCTCATCTGCCACCTGCGCGTCTTCGACTACGCCGCGCAGGTTGAGGCAAAACACTCGCTGGTCATGGAGATCATCGCGCTGGCCGAGGAGGTCGGGGTCGAGTTCGCCTTCCCCACGCGCACCGTCCATGTGGCTGGAAACGGGGAAGGTCCACGCCCGCTCACCACCGAACCCAATCCCTCGTCCCGTGAATCAACCTGAGCGCTCCGGATTCGCGAGAAGGTCGCCGTCTGGATGATCGGACCGTCGAGGCCAGCGTCGATCGCACTTTGCCTGGTTGTGGAGCGTCAGGTGCTTCTTTTGAGTGAGGGGAAGGCTGTAGGCAGGTGGATCCGAGGTTCCAGGACGAGGACCCCTCGGACCCATTCGACCTCAACCGCTACATCGCCAACCTGGCGGCCTCCCAGACCCAGCCTGTCTTCCTGCGCGAGCGACGACTCAGCCCTGCGGCGGAATACCTGATCGCAATTCACAAAGACCGGCGGGGAAGGTCTGTCTGAAACGAACGCAATCAGGTCACGGCGGTTGGAATAAAGGTGTGTGTTACCCGTGTGTTTTCCTGTTAGAGCGCTGGAAGTCTGATGTTTCCTGGAAGTGGACGAGGCTTCGACTCCCCTCGCCTCCACTTTCAGCCCGAGGCACGGGAGCGAAGAATGGCCCTCGTAGCCCTTGGCCTTCATGGCGCTTCGCGCGACGAAAGACTTCACGCCGTAAGTCTATGCAGCCCTCAAGCTACCTGTCCTGCATCAGGGAATGGTCACGCCCAGCCGTGCGAAAACTCGGGAGTAGTGCGCCAGGTCCACTCGCAATGACACGTGGTCGATGCCCGGGGCGATGCCGTCGGTGGTGACCACGACCTCGATGCCCGGTGCCACGGTGGTGTCCGCTACCGGCACGGGAATCGGTGTAAACGTGTCGAGGTTCGTTGAGCATGCGATGACCGGCGTGAATACGGCGGCCTCCCGGCGGTTGGCGAACTCGAAGGCGTGGGTGGTGGCGCTCGACACGTGCTGGAACAGAACCGGAGACGCGTCCAGCGGACTGAGATTGAAGGCAAAGCTGTGGGCGTTGCTGAGACCGCCCGGGGTTGGGATGGCATCCGGTCCGATGATCGCAGGGTCGGTCTCGCCGGGGAAGAACTCCGAAATCCACTGCTCGTAGGGTGTCTCGACGGTGTCCAGAATAGTCAGCAACAAGGAGATTGTGTTGCTTGCGAATTCGCCGTCGTTGACGGCAACGTTGACTTCGTAGATGCCGTCGCCGTCCGCGTCACCCGGGGCTTCGAAGTCCGCCGGGATCACGAAATTCATCGCGCCGCTGGCTGGGTCCACCGCAAATGCCGCCGCATCCGCCCCGGTCAATATCCAGGTGAGTGCGTCGCCGTCCACATCGCTTGCCACAAAGGACATGGGAAAAAGGACTCCCGGATTGGTGGGGGTGATGACATTGACCTGCTGCACATTTTCCAGTGCCGAGAGTTCCCAAATCGTACCAATACCGGCGAGACCGGAGACGCTGCCGAGCGTCATCGTGATCGTCGGTGGCTCGTTGCCATCGACAAAGACCGTCCGTGTCACTGGGGTGGCCGCATTGCCAGAGCTGTCAGTGACCTCGTAGGTCAGGACGTTGGTCCCGTGAACGAGAGTGTTGACCGTGCCGCTCACCGTGACGGAGGCGCTCAGGTCGCCCTCGAAGCTGTCGAGCGCACTCGCGCCCGGCTCAACATAGGTGTCCCCCGCTTCGAGGTAAACCGGATCCGTTCCCAGGAGCGTGATCACGGGAGGGGTGGTGTCGACCACATGGACCGAGCGGGTGGCCTCAGCCGCCGCGAGCCCCGAGGAATCGGACACATTGTAGGTGACCGAATAGCTGCCGAGGGCACTGACGTTTACGCTGCTGTTGACCACAATGGAACTGCTCAGATTTCCGTCCTCGGCATCGGTGGAGGTAGCGCCGGCATCGATGTAGGGCGTGGCGGCTTCATGGATGACCGGATCATCACCGAGCAGGGTGATGACCGGCGGGTTGCTGACTTCGACAAAGACCGTCCGTATCACAGGAGTGGCCGCATTTCCAGAGCTGTCAGTGACCTCGTAGGTCAGCAGGTTGGTCCCGTGCACGAGGTTGTTGACCGTCCCCGTCACCGTGACGGAGGCATTCAGGTCGCCCTCGAGGCTGTCGAGGGCGGTGACACCCGGATCAGAGAACGTGTCGCCCGCATTGATGGTGATGAAATCTTCTCCCAGGAGCGTGATCACCGGCGGGGTGAGATGCGACTGATTTTTGGACCAAATTTCGGTTAGTTGAGAGAGGTGATTTCGGCGTCGAACTGGGCCGGCGTGCGGTAGTCGAGCGAGGAGTGTT
>JAUIGT010000126.1 GCA_030432615.1 Verrucomicrobiia bacterium | reverse complement strand
GCCCGGGCTCCGTCGCGCAGCAGCCCGAAACCGTTTTCTCCCCGATCGATCACCGCCAGCCCGTCGCGAGCCAGCATCGAAAGCAGGCGCGACCGATCCGCCCCAAAGACTTCGCGATCCCCGCGCAACGCCTCCTCCCCCAGTTCACCGGCAACTGGAGACGCTTTCCCCATCCCTTCCCGCTCCCCCTTCCACCACCAGCGCTTCAGTCCCCGCTCCGCCCGGAAGCCGAGCTTCTCGTAGAGCGGCCGTCCGTCCGCGGTGGCATCCAGTTTCACACAGCGAATACCCCGCTCCTCGCGCAGCACCCGGATCGCGTGCTTCAGCAAGGCCGTCCCCACCCCGCGCCGACGGAATTCCGGATGCACCAGCACCATGCCGATCCAGGCCAGCTCGGCACCGTAGCAGGTGACGGTCGCCGTTCCCGCCGGTTTCCCATCGACCTCGGCCAGGAAGCAGCCTTCCGGCTCCAGCGCCAGCAACCGCCGCCAGTCGCCGGGCAACTGGTTCCAGCCCGCGATCGCCCGAACCTCGTCGGCGAACCCGAGATCCGCCTCGGTCAGAATCCGGATTTCCAGCCCCATCGATTCCGCGGAAAGAAATCAGCGTTCATTCGCGAGCACCCGCGGTTCCCCTGCCCGGAAAGGTCAGCCGTCGCAGAACTTCCGCATCCGGTCCAGCACCGGCGGCACCGCCTCGAAGGGGTTGTCGTCTTCCTCGTATTCCAGCACCACGTAGCCCTGGTAACCGGTGTCGCGCAGGATCTTCCCGATTCGCTCCAAGTCGGCCGGCTTCGCTTCGCCGCCGCCGTGTTTCAGCATCACCTTCACCTGGACGTTGATCGCGTAGGGGGCACTGGCTTCGATCTCCGGGTAGGGATCCTCGACCCGGAAATTCCCGGTGTCCAGATTCACCCCGACCCAGGGACTCTTCACGTTCCTCACGATCCGCAGCAGCCGGTCGGCGGTGCCAATGGAGTCGTGGTTCTCGATCCCGAGGAAAATGCCTTTCTTTCCGGCGTACTCGCCCGCTTCCTCCAGCGCCTCGGACGCGTTCTTCTCCGCGTCCTCCTCGCTCACCCCCTTGGGATGCTTCCCGGCGAACACCCGGATATGCGGCGCGCCCATGATGGCCGCCTTGTCGATCCAGTCCTTCACGTAGGCCATCTGCTCGGCCCGTTCCGGCGCGCCCTTCGGATACGAAAAATTGTTGCCCACCGCGGTGCCCGAAATCTCCACTCCGGTGGTGTGGGCGAGGTGCCGGCACTCAGCCAGGTAGGCGTCGCTGACCTCGGGATCGAAGAAGTAGCTCGTCAGCTCGGCGCCGCCGCAGTCGTGCTCGGCACAGAAGTGCAGGAAATCGGTCATCTCGATCTGCTCGTCCGCCGGCACCTTGGTGTTCGGCTTGCCGCGCATGGTCTTGAAGTAGTTGCGGAAGGAATAGGCGGCCAGGGAGAGCCGCAGCCGCGGTCCTCCGACGCGGGTGAAAGGTTCGGTAACGGCAAACGCGGGCGCCACCAGACCGGTCGCACCCAGGGCGAGACCGCGACGGAGAAAATCACGACGGGAGTTTTTCGATGAAGCGAACATGCCGGAGCCTAGCACGACCGCGTGCCCTTGTGTCAGCCCTTTTTCCTGGTACGCTCGCCGTCATGGCGCCAGCGATCCCCGTCTCCGATTTCCCATGAAATACCGCATCGAGTCCATCGACCTCTTCATTCGCCGGCTACCGCCGGACCGGATCGGGTTTTCCATCGGCAAGCTCAAGGTCCCCCGCCGTCCCAGCGCCTACGGGCTTTGCCGGCTGGTCCTGAAAACCGAAGAGGGCCACCGCGTCACCGGCTGCTCCGGCGACCGACCCAGCTACGGCTGGCTCGACAAGCGGACCGACATCGAACCGCTCGACAAGCTGCGCAACCTCATCGCGCTGCAGGAATCGGCCCGCGATGCCTGGCTTGAAGAGCCCGCCTTCGACTCGGTCTTCGAACACTGGCTCGATCGCCACCACGCCATCGTGGAACGCGGCACTGCCGCCGGTCACGAACCGCTCTCGGCCAGCTACGCGTCCGCCTTCATCGAGCGCGCCGTCATCGATGCCGTCTGCCGGGCCGAATCCAACCCTCTCTGGTCCGCTCTCCAACAGGGTCGACTCGGCTTTCGTCCCGGCGCCGTGCATCCGGAACTGGAGAGCTACGACCTCGTCGCCAGCCTTCCGCCCCGACCGCGCACCCGTTTTCACATCCGCCACACCGTCGGTCTGAAAGACGCGCTCACCGAGGCCGACCTCGAAGAACGCGTCGATGACGGCGAACCGGAGACGCTGGAGGAATACGCCAGGCGCGACGGACTCCGCTATTTCAAGATCAAGATCTCCGGAAACCCCGACGCCGACATCGAGCGTCTACGGCGAATCTGGGAGGTCATCCCGAAGCACACCGACACCGGGCTGACGCTCGACGGCAACGAGGCCTACGAGGATCTCGGCGCCTTCGCGGGATTCGTCGATCGACTCGAGACCGAGGCGCCGGGACTGTTCGACCACCTGCTTTTCATCGAGCAGCCCCTGACCCGGCAGCTCACCTTCGACCCGAAGTCGAAGCCGTGGATCGATCGCATCAGCGAAAAGAAGCCGCTCGTCATCGACGAGGCCGACGGCACTCTCGACGCCTTCCGACGCGCCCACATGATCGGCTACGCCGGAGCCTCGCACAAGAACTGCAAGGGTTTCTTCAAGTCGCTCATGAATCGGGCCCTCTGCGAGGTCTTCGAGGAACGCGACGATCGCCCGGCCTTTCTCTCCGGCGAGGATCTCTCCCTCATGCCCATCGTTCCCCTCCACCAGGACTTCGCCGCCCTTGGCGTGCTCGGGCTGGAACACTGCGAGCGGAACGGCCACCACTACGCCTACGGCCTTTCCCACCTCACCTCCGACGAGAAGGCCACGATGCTCCGCGATCACCCCGATCTCTACCTCGAGCGGAATGGCGAGGTCTTTCTCCGTATCGTGGACGGTGCCGTTTCCTGCGCCTCGCTCCAGGTGCCCGGCTTCGGGGTAAAGTCGATGCCCGACTGGGCCGCGATGGAACCGATGCGCGACTGGCTGGAAGCCAACTATCCGGCTTGAAGCGGACCGCTTCCCCGTTACGGTGCCCGGGATGATGCGCGTACCCTTTTTCGGCCTCCCGGCGGTGGCCCTGGTCCTGGCGGTGGCTTCGCTGTTTTCGGCGGGCTGCAACCGCCAGCTCGAGATGATCACCGACGCCCCGGATCCGGAGGAGATTCCGCCCACCGATCCCGAGAACATCGCGCTCTTCTACCAGATCAGCCCCGACCAGGCGGAGAACCTGATGAAGAACAACCGGGAGCTCGTCATCGTGGACTTCCGGAGTCCGGAGGCCTTCGCGAAAGGCCACCTGCCCGGCGCCACCAGCCTGCCCTGGCCGGCGGAAAACTTCGAGGCCTTCTTCCAGCCGCTCGATCGCAAGACCAAAGTTTTCGCCTACTCCGACTACACGCCCGACCACTTCAACGGGGTTCTCAAGGTCCGCGAGATGGGGTTCCTCGACGTCTACTGGCTCTCCTACGGCTTTCCCTCCTGGGTCGATGCCGGCAAATCGATCATCGATTTCGAAGGCCAGACCGTTCCCCGCGACATCGCCGAGGCCCTCTCCGCCGCCGAAAAGGAAGCCGGCGGCGTGGCGCCGTAGCCAGGCGTCAGTCCGTCCAGGGCTCGAACCATTTGACCTCCTCCTCGTCGATTCGAAGGAAGACCACCTGCATGAGGTCGGCCTCCTCGAACTCCGGCTTTCCGGTGGGACGCCAGGCGCCGACACACTTCATGGAATCGGCCTCCATCGCGATCTGGGATACGATCTGCTTGGCGTGAAACTCGGGCATTTCGACGACCACCGCTTTTCCCGTGGCCGGAGAGGTGACCGTTACCTCCCGCATGATCGGGGGAGCCGTGTGGTGCTCGAGTTGGAAGTTCAGGTCGATGGTGTATCCGTCCGCACCCAGCAACGGATCCACTTCCAGCAGCGTTCCCACCTCCCGCGTTTCGAAGCTACGGGGAATCACGACTCCTTCGTCTCCATCCCACTCCACTTCCGTGGCGTAGATCAGTTCGCTCGCGTCCTTCACCCCCATGCGATTCCCGCTTCGGGCGAGCGTTCCCACTGAGTTGACCAAGCGCGCCTGTTCGCGATCCACCATGTCGATCACGTGGCGATAGATGGGCGTGTGATCATTCAACGGTCCCGTGAGCTGCTGCACCTTGAGCGCCGCCTTGGCCGGCATCTCGAAGATCTCGACACGAATGTTGAGTTTTCTCTCGGCCGAATTCTCGATGGATTCGAAAACCGCCTCCACCAGTTCGAAACCAGGGCGAGTCTGGCGAATCTCCAGCCTGCGCGAATCCGCATCGAATCGGGCGAAGCTTCCCTCGGGAAACTCGACGCCGTAGGCCTCGAAAAAATCCTTCTCGAAGTCCCTCCCCACCAACCTGGGCTTGGCGTCGTCAGCCGGAGAAGCGAAGGGATCATCGACATCGGAAGGTTGCGATCCGTTCCACATCTTCCAGAAGTTGGGCCGTACTCGATACGATCGCGTTTCCTGCTCTTCCGGATCCTGATCCTGGGCAGGTGATTTCTCGACCAGAAGTCCGAGCGAGACGACGAAGAGGAGAAACAGGGAAAAACGTTTCATCAGATTCAGAATTTCAAAGGCCTGAGCCGGAGGTCAGGGTGAGGAAAGCCGCCACCACGATTTCACCGCCCTCGCCCATCGGTTTCCAGCTTCCCACAAGCAATGGTTTTCCCATCTCGCACACCACCGTGCCCTCGACGGACTCGGCTTGAAAGTCCGAGAGGTCGGGAGTCGTGACCTCGCCTTTCTCCGATTCCGAGGGAGGCGCCCAATGATGGTCCAGCGAAAACACCACCTTCACCTTGGTTCCCTCGCCGATCGGGGCGGGCTCCACTTTCAAAATCGTTCCCACTTCCCGGGATTCGAATCGAGCCACCAGCCTCCCGTCATTCTCGTCGGATCGCTCGAATTCACTCAGGTGGAAAACCTCGCGCACGTCTTTGTAGGTCAGGCGATCCTCGGACCGAACCGGAAAGGCCACCTCATTGAGAAGGGAAACCGTGCCACCCTCGAGTCCTTCCCCAATCAGCTCCCAGGACTTCTCGGAGTCCCCCTCACCGGCCGAGAAATCTTCCGCGGCACTCGCGGATAACTGGACCACCGTCAGCCTCACCCGGTAAACCCTTTCCAGGCTGGCATACATGGCATCGATGATACTCGCGATACGACGCATTTGCTCTGGTGTCTGCCTCACGATCACTTGGGAAGTGGAGCCACCGTAGGTAACGGTCGCCCCGGGTCCAAATTCCACTCCGAGTGCCTCCAGTACTTCCTTCGAGGTCCTTTGCACCGGAGTCCGAAAAGGGTCCCTCTCCTCGCCTTGGAGAAAGGACGACGACAGGAACTTTGGTGGCACGGTAAACGCGTGGGTAATCAGTTCGTCCGGTTTGGCATCCGCCGGAATCTCCAGGGGATACCTGCCTTTGCGAATTCTCTCCGATCCCTCTCCGAGCAGCACCCTGATTTGTTCCATCCGCTCCGGCGTCTGCCGGATCTTCAGTTGGCTGCTCCGGGGATACACCTCGGCATAGGTGCCGGGATCGAAGACGATTCCGTAGGATTCGACTACTTCCTGAATTGTGGAAAAACGATCTCCCCCCAATGATAGACCGGGGGGAACCGGAAACACCTCGGTGATCATTCCATTCTCGTCCGGTTGATCCGCCAGGCGCAGGGCTGGATCGGCTTTGGGCAGGCCGTCTTCCCTCAGGAACTCCACCTCGGGAAGTCCAAATTCATCCAGCTGTTCATGTTCCGCCGTTCCGACCTGCTCCCGGGATCCGTCGCCGCAACCGATCGCGGCCAAGGTCAACAGCAACGCCACGAGGCGCAAACGAGCTGGACCGGAAATTCTCATCCCGACCAGCTTAGTTGATCGGGCGAGGCTCGTGAAAGCCTCAAATCAACGGGGCGAATTGCCTGCCACGTCCGGTAGTCGCCAGGGAGCAATTACCGGAAGGCGCGAAAATCCGATTGCGATGGGCGGAGCCGCGTTGCTCATTGATCGCCTCATCATGCCCTCCCCCGTCATCGAATCCGTCTGTGTCTTCTGCGGTTCCCGCCAGGGATTGTCGCCGGCGTTCGCGGAGGCGGCCATGGAGATGGGACGCACACTGGCGGCGCGCGGGATTCGGCTGGTCTATGGCGGAGGGAGCGTGGGACTGATGGGCATCCTCGCCGATGCCTGCCTCGAGGCGGGGGGGGAGGTGACCGGGGTGATCACCCGACACCTCATGAGTCGCGAGGTCGGCCATGCCGGCGTCACCAAGCTCATCCAGGTCGATACCATGCTGGAGCGGAAATCCCGGATGGCGGAGCACTCCGACGCCTTCGTCTCCCTGCCGGGCGGCATCGGCACGCTCGACGAGTTGTTCGAGATGCTGACCTGGACCCAGCTCCACCTCCACGAAAAGCCCAACGGTCTGCTCAACGTGGAGGGCTACTACGACTCGCTCCTGGCCTTCCTGCGCGACAGCGTCCACGCCAGCGGATTCGCCGACGCCGCCCACCTCGACAACCTGCTGGTGGGCGACCGCATCGGCGAGCTGCTCGACGGGCTCGAGACCCGGGCCGTCGAAATGCGCGGCGGGAAAGCCGGGGCGTGACCCCGCTTGAGAATCACTCGCCGAAGACCTGCGCGAGCAGCTTCTCGAGCGCTTCCCAGCTCTTCTGGTCCGCTTCCTCGTCGTAGGCGAGGTTGATGCCGAATTTCTTTCCCAGTTCGGTGGCGCCGGGATTGGTGAATCCGTGGACAGCTCCCGGGTAGGAGATGAACTTGTAGTCCACCCCGGCATCGTTCATTTCCCGATGGAAGGCATCGATCTGTTCCTCGGGAATGAAGGAATCGTCGGCGCCGTGACAGACGAGAACCCGCGCCTTCACCTTGCCCTCCTCGGCCTCGGTCTTGGGCGCGAGGTTCCCGTGGAAACTGGCGACAGCGTCAAGGTCCATCCCGATCCGGGCCATGTGGAGCACGATGGCACCGCCGAAGCAGTAGCCGATGGCCGCGATCTTCTCGGGGTCGGTCTGCGGCTGGGCCTCGAGGAATTCCTTCGCCGCCTTGAAGCGGGCCTCCCCGGTCTCGATGTTCTTCATCACCGCGCCGGCGAAAGCGCCCGCGTCCTTGGGATGGTCGGCGGTCTTGCCGTCACCGTACATGTCCACCGCGAGAGCGACGTAGCCCAGGTCCGCGAGCATCTCGGCGCGCTTGCGGGCGTAATCGTTGTGCCCCCACCATTCGTGGACCACGAGCACGCCAGGCCGTTTTCCCTCCCGGGCATCGTCGTAGGCGAGGTATCCCTTGAGCGTGGTGTCGCCGGCCGTGTAGGCGACCTCCCTGCCGGTGACCTCGGCAATTGAGGTGGGAGCAAGTCCAATGAGGAGGAGCAGGGAAACAACAGGAATGAGAAGCAGGGAACGGAGACTCGAGTTCATGACGATAGGATAGCCAAGACTTCCTCGCTTCTCCAGTCCCTGAATTCGGCGTTCTCCACGAAGGCAAAAAATTTTCGTAAAATTCGTATTCTCAGTCTTGCATTATTATTTTAGCCATCTTAACATTCGCCAACTTTGAAATAACCACTGCCGCCCACCCGGGTCCCCACTCAACGATGAAAACGCTTTTTTCGACCCTCCGATTCGTTCTCTTGCCTGCGGCCGCGTTCCTGACCGTTTCCTGCAAGAACAAGGACGCCGACACCAACCCCTACGCGACCAACCCCTACTATGGTCCGCAGAGCGGAGGTTCCGCCTACGGCAGCGGAGGCAGCGAATATCCCGACGTGCAACCCACGCCGCCGGCCTCCACCGGCTACGATTCCGGTGGCTACACCGCTCCTCCGCCGGCACCGGCCTACGATACCGGCAGCAGCGCTCCCCCGGCCAGTTCCGGCGGCGGTGGTTCCAGCCACACCGTGGTCAAGGGTGACACCCTCTTCAGCCTGGCCCGCCGCTACGGCACGTCGGTCAGCGCCATCAAGAGCGCCAATGGCCTCAGCTCGGACCTGATCCGCATCGGCCAGACGCTGACCATTCCCTGACTCCTTTCTTCATAGCGACCCGTCGAAAGCCCCTGTCACGTCTCCCCGGTCGTGGCAGGGGCTTTTTCGTGGACTCGGAATGGTCGAGAGGATCGTCCTTGGTGCCATCAGGGCAGGACGAAGTTTCCCCTCCCGCCCTCGGACCCGACAAATCAACCGGCGTCGCGGCCTGAAACGGCGACACCGGCCCCGGCTTTCCTGGAAATCCGGAAACGCGCCTCCAGGTCCGACAACGCCCCCAAGACTGCCTTCTCGTCCATTTGATGCACCTCGATCTTGCGGCCGATCTCGGGAATCAGGGTGATCGTCAATTTTCCGCCGAGGTGCTCGCGAAACTCTTCGAGCCCGGCGAGAATCACCGGCTTGCCGCTGGCGGCATCGGCTTGGTCGAGAAAATCCGACCACAGGGGAAATCCGACCGCCTCGATCAACGCGAGGATGCGTTCGCCGGCGGAGCGGTCCAGCAGGCCGACGCGCATGGAGTAGAGCAGATCGACCGCCATCCCGATGGCGACCGCCTCGCCATGGGTCACGGAGAAATTCGAGAGCTGCTCCAGCTTGTGGGCCACCCAGTGACCGAAATCGAGCGGTCGGGCTGATCCGTATTCGAAGGGATCTCCCGAGGTCGCGATGTGATCGACGTGAAGTTCGGCGCTGCGGCGGATGGCCCGTTCCACCGGCTCCAGGTCCAGCCGCCCGAGCGACTCGGCTTTCGACTCCAGGTATTCGAAGAACGGACGATCGCGGATCAGGGAGACCTTGATGGCCTCGATGATCCCGTCCCGCAACGCCCGCTCCGGAAGCGACCGCAGGAAATCGAGATCGTTCACCACCGCGAAGGGCACACTGAAGGTGCCGACCCAGTTCTTCTTGCCGAAGTAGTTCACCCCGTTCTTCACCCCGACGCCACCGTCGCCCTGGCTGAGGGTGGTCGTGGGCATGCGAATGAGCCGAATGCCGCGATGCGCGGTGGCGGCGGCGAATCCCGCCATGTCGATGAAGGCCCCGCCGCCGATGGCGATGACGAAGGAATGACGGCAGACCTTGTGAAACTCGATCGCCTGCCAGATCTTCTCGATCAGCGACCAGTCGTTCTTGCAGGCTTCCCCGCCGGGCATCACCATCGGCTCCGCCACCAGATCGACGGCATCGGCGTGTCGGGCGAAGTAGCGTTCGATCTTCTCCACCAGCTTCGGGTTGCCATCGAGCAGCCCGTTTTCCACCACCACGAGCACCTTGGCGCGCCCGTCGAGTTCCGCCGCTTCGGCGACGAGATCACGAAGGGTGAGATTGGCCGCATCGAAGGCACCGTGGGTGAAGACGATGCGATGCTGAAACGTCAGGGGGATGGCGCGCTGGATCATGAAATGGGGGGGTGCCTTACCATCTCGTCCCGTCCACCGAAGCGCAAGGGGGCGTCATTACGGGCTTCACGTCGCCGGAATGAAGCGCTGGAACAGGAGCGTCACCGGGAGGAGCAGGAAACAGACGGCGCCCGCGAGCGGGTTCCCGAAAAGAAGCGCCACGCCGTCGATGAGGGAGATTCCGGCGATCAGCAGCGGAATGGCGAGTCCCTTGTCCACTTTCAGGAGCCGCGAGGAGATCGTGATCCAGCCGAGAAGAAAAACCGCCGTGGTGACCCAGAACACCGTCTTGGTCGCGCTCGGTTCCATCTGCTGCGGCGCGAGGACGAGCACGAAGAGCGGCGCATAAGCCAGGGCCGTTCCCAGCCATTTCTCCCAGCGGGGCGCGTCCGGTCCGCGTTCCGATCGCGCCGACACGGTGATGCCCGCCACGTAGGCGATCACGGAGAGCACCAGCACCCACAACAGCGATGGAAACGCCGAGGCATTTATCATCGCGGAGGCGGCTCCGAGGTAGACGAGCCCGCGGCAACTGCCCATCACCAGCACCGCGAGCAGAGTCCGCTTGTGAATCCAGTCGTAGAGCAGGATCGCCGCCACCAATCCGACCAGCCAGCGCCAGTCGACATCGGTCGCCAGCAGCCATACCGCCGCGCCCGCCAGCATTTGGACGATGCCGAGCATCCAGACCGCCTTGGCCGAAATCGCGCCACTCGGAATGGGGCGCTCCGGCGCGTGCTTCCGATCCCACTCGGCGTCGAAGGCGTCGTTCAGGGTCATGCCCGCGACGTAGAGCAGGCTCACCCCGATCTCGATCCAGAGCAGTTCCCGGTCCCACCCGCCACCGGCCAGGAACCAGCCGGCGAGAGCATTCGTCCATACCGTCGGGAGGTTGGAGACCCGTCCCAGGATCAGAATCGTGCGCAGCATGATGACGAGAACAATTTTACGGGCAGGGAGCCGCCGTTCGAGATTATAGCTGATCGAGGATTGTTGCGGCTGCAATCTCGATCTTTAATCCATCCAAAGAATGGAGACTGACTCCCTCCTTGTTCCAGGCGACATCGCATCCATCCAGCCATTCGTTGGCAGCGTGCGCCGCCGGGAGATCCAGCGAGAGCACGTAAGCATAGCCACCGTCGCCAACCAGAAGACGTTCTTCCGCATAGGCACCGAGCGGATCGAAGTAGGAACGGAAGGTCTCAACGGAGAGATACAGCGGGTTGGGATGTCCCCACGGATTGGGTTCAGGACACTCCCAGCGCCGCAATTCATTCCAGGTTCCTGTTCGGGAAAGGACTGGAGAAAGAAAGACGATCAGGAGTATCACCCCGACCATTCCCAAGTATCGTTTACCATTCACGAAAGTTTCCCCGTTGGATTGCCCTTCGGTCCCCGCAAACCCACCCGCTCGAACTCGCCCAGGCACCAGGCGTATTCCTTCACCAGTTGATCGACCACGTCGGGCGACCGGAGTTCGGGAGGCAGGACTTCCCAGGTGTAGGTTTCCATTTCGAAATGCGCGCACCAACCCGGATCGGCGCCGAGGAGATCCAGCACCCCGGCGACATGATCGCGCGTGTCGGAAAAGAAGGCCGTCTCCGGTTGCGCGTGAACGGGCACGTGAAAATGCACCCGCCACTCGTCGCCGAGCGCGTCGCCAGCCTCGCGATCCGCCCAGTCGAGCGCGTCCGGCAGGTCGCGGAACCGATGCGTCACCGCGTCGCCTTTTCGCACCACGACCTGGTGGAGGTAGACGTCGTCCTCGAAGGCGCGCAGCCGATCCCGCGTCGCCGCCGATGGGGCCAGCTTGAGCGCGCTGCTGAGGTGGATCTTGCTCAGGCGAATGCCCGCGGATCGCAGGCGCCCGATGGCCTCGGCCGGCTCCTCGTATTCGATGGCGAGGTGACAGGTGTCGTAGTTGACGCCGATGGAACGCAGGATCGAATCGCGCTCGGCATCACTCGCCCCCCCGGTGAGGCGGTCGAAGAAAGTCACCGTCTCCGGCGTCGTCTCGAACCAACCCAGCGGCTCGGGTTCCAGTCCCAGGTGGAGGTCGCGCCCGGTCTTTTCCCGCAGCGATTCCAGGTGCCGCGCGCAGGCTCGCAGGTTCTCGCAGATCACCGCGCCCTGGGCCGCGTCATCGGTGACGAATTCCTTGAACGACCCCGGCAGCGTGCTGACGCTTCCGCCCATCCCGGCGGGAGCGATTTCGCAGAGCAGGTCGAAAAGGTGGTTCGTGTAGTCGAGGCGCTCCCGCGTGGTCCAGTCGGGCGCGTAGACCTGCTCCTTGACGCGCGTGTCGTGAAACTTTCCGTAGGGAAATCCGTTGATGGTGAAAACGTAGCTGTTGGTCTCGTCCAGCCAGCGGCGGAACGCGTCGATCTTTCCCCGGTCCGCCGCCAGTTCCGCGGCCGCGTCGGCGCTCAGACGCAAGCCGATGCCGTAGGGTTCGTCCGCCGGGCAGACCTGTTCGCGCACGCGACGAGTATACTCGTCCAGGCCCGAGAAGGTCTCCTCCCAGGTCTCGCCGCGGTGGATGTTGGTGCAGTAACCGAGATGAATGCCGTGCTTCAGCTGCATGAGACCTGTCACTTAACGGAAAGCGGCGGCGCGCGCAACGACGGGCTCGAGCGCGTTCAGGAGCCGACCGAATCGCTCCCGCCCGCGAGGTGAACCGTCTGCGTCGGGAAGGCGAACTCGATCCCCCGCTCGTTGAAGCTCTCCAGGATGCGCAGGTTCACCCGCTCCCCGTGCGCGACGAAGGCCCAGTAATCGGGACTGGAGAACCAGTAGAGCACCCGGATGACGAGCGCGCTGTCGGCGAATTCCTCGAAGAAGACCCGGGGCGGGAACTCGTCGCCGTCGATCGTCGGGTGGATCTGGCGGCGAATTTCCTCCTCCTCGAGGATGGCGCGAATGATGTCGATGGCTTCCTTCAATTTCTCCGACGACGTGTCGTAGGTGACGCCCACCCGGAAGTCGCGCCGGATCGACGGGCGGCGCCCGATGTTCTCGACGCAGTGATTGGTGATGGCTCCGTTCGGCACCGTCACCAGGTGACCGTTGAGCGTGCGCAGCCTGGTGGAGCGGAACCCGATTTCCTCGACCACGCCGTCGTAGCCCTCGAAGATCACCCGCTCGCCGACCTGGAACGGCCGGTCGAGGAAGATGGTCATGCCACCGAAGAGATTCTTGATCACGTCCTGCGCCGCGAAGGAAACCGCCAGCCCCGCGAGACCGAAGCCCGCCAGCAGCGGGGTCACGAAGTTCAGCACGTCGATGGCGTCGGCGACGTAGACGATCGCCCAGACCACGATGACCGCCTTGAGCGTTTTCCGCACCAGCGGTACCAGCATGTCGTCGAAGGTCGTCTCCGTGCCCGCCGCCCGGCGCGCCCAGAGATTCATGAGGAAATTCGTGGACGACCAGGCCGTCCACGTGGCGCCCGCCACCAGCACCAGCCGGCCCGCCAGCAGGAACACCGCCAGCGCCGTGCCGATGATGCCGAGCAGTTTCAGCAACAGGATGAAGGCGACCGCGCCCAGCACCAGCGCCAGGGGACGCGCCACCCGCCGCCGCTCGTTCGCGGTGGGCATGCCTTTCAGTCGCCGCCAGATCAGCCCGATGAGCCCGGCGAACAGCATCGTCCCCAACCAGTAGGCGGCCACCGCCACGAAGATCGCGAGGGTCAACGCCACCCACTGCCAGACTTCCATTCCCAGGAAAAACCCGCGCTTCGCCCAATCCGGCACCCGCTGGCGAATCACGTCCGCCAGGGGCGTCTCATCCTCGCGCTCGCGGCTGCGGGCGCCACGTTCCTCCAGCCAACCGAAGAGCGGATTGATCGCTTCCACCGTCTCGGCGTTGAACCGCCAGCCCTGTTCGGGATCGCGCGTCAGCACCAGGCTCCCCGGCGGCTCCTGTCCGGGTCCGATCAGGCGGCGATCGAACCGCTCCGCGGCACCGGGATGGG
>JAUIGT010000703.1 GCA_030432615.1 Verrucomicrobiia bacterium | reverse complement strand
CGGAGACCCTGACCTTTGCCGTCCTGGCGGAGGGAGGGGCGCGTATCGACTGGGTTCTTCGCGAGGAGGACGGCGAAACCCGACGTCTCAGCGCCGATTGGCCGAAGGACGCGACATCGGGATGGCTGGAGCAGCGCCAAGGCTCCGAGAGCGACCGCAGCCCGTCGCCCTGATTCCGATTCGCGGAGGGGCGGGAGAGTGTGGGCCGCGTTGTCCATCCAGCCGGACAGAAACCGAGGATAGGTGTCCTTCGGCCCGAAGGCGTCGTATCGCGAGTTGCTGACCACGCTGTCGCCGCGCCTGGGCCGGTCGATTCAGCGGTCCACCCGTTGGGCAACGATCTCGAGAACTTCGGGTCCGGGTTCCTCGCGAAGCGATGGCGAATTCCACCGGTGTCGTTGGATATGGCTGTCGACTGGCAGAGAAGGCTTCACTGTTTCGCGATTCTTCTTCATGTTTTCGTGAACCTTTCTGGCGGAAAAGCCCACGTAACATTTGGAGGGGCTGCCGACGAAGCGGTCGAGCCCAGTGCCTCTCCGGATTGAATTCCGACTCCCGCATTCCATGCTTTCTCCACGAAAAGTCCTTCGATTTCTCGCCCTTGTGCTCGGACTCTTCCTGGGGCCGGTGATCCTGCGTGGCGCGGACGGAGACGACATCGCTTTCTTCGAATCGCGGATTCGTCCGGTGCTGGTCGAGCATTGCTACGAGTGTCATTCGGTCGAAGAGGGGAAAGCGAAAGGCGGGCTTCGGGTGGATGATCGGGACGCCTTGCTGCTCGGCGGCGATTCCGGTCCGGCCGTGGTCGCCGGAAAACCGGGGGAGAGCCTGCTGCTCACGGCGATCCGCCACGACGATCCCGACCTCGAGATGCCGCCGCGCAAGGCGAAGCTCCCGGACCGTGTCGCCTCCGATTTCGAAAACTGGATTGCGGGTGGTGCCGTCGATCCGCGCAAGCCCGAGGCCGCGGGCGAGGAAGGGCCGTGGACCGACTTTGAAAGCCGCCGCGATCACTGGAGTTATCGGCCGGTCGGGGCGCCGGAACCGCCGGAGGTGAAAGACGGTGGCTGGCCGGAATCGAACCTCGACCGCTTCGTGCTCGCGGAACTGGAAGAAAACGGGCTCGCGCCTTCACCCGACGCCGATCCGATCACGCTCCTGCGTCGGCTTTCGTTCGACCTCACCGGGTTGCCTCCATCTCCGGAGTTGGCGGGGCATTTCACTTTGGATCGGCTCGAGGAAACGGTCGATGCCCTGCTCGCCTCGGATGGCTTCGGGGTGCGCTGGGGACGTCATTGGCTCGATGTCGCCCGCTTCGCGGAATCGAATGGCAAGGAGGCCAATGTCACCTACCCGCACGCCTGGCGCTACCGAGACTGGGTCATCGATGCCTTCAATGACGACCTGCCCTACGACCGATTTCTCCTCCAGCAACTGGCCGGCGACCTCCTGCCCTACGACTCGGAGAAAGAGCGGGCCCGGCAACTCATCGCCACCGGTTTCCTCGCCTTCGGTGCCAAGGGGCTCACCGAGAGCAACGATCTCCAGTTCGCCGCCGACGTCGCCGACGAGCAGATCGACGCCTTTTCCCGCTCCATGCTGGCAACCTCGCTGGCCTGCGCGCGTTGCCACGATCACAAGTCCGACCCGGTCCGCATGACCGACTACTACGCGTTGGCCGGGATTTTCAAGAGCACGGATACCCGCTTCGGCACCTGGGTCGATTCCGAGAGCAGCCAGGCAGGAAAACTGATCCGGTTGCCCGACCTGCCTGGACAACTGATCCCCAATTCCTCGATCCCGAAGAAGGAGGTGGCCGAATTGGAAGCAAAGCTCGCCAAACTGGACGAGGAGGAAGCGGCCGGACGCAAGAAGGCCGAGGAATTGCGAGCCTCCGGCGAGGACCTTCAGAAGTACTTCAACGAGATGCTCCGCGAGGCGCTCCGCATCATCTGGACCCGGGGACCCATCGTCGGAAAACTGGAGACCGTCGATGACGAGGGCAACGCGCTGCCGCTCTGCATGGGCGTGCTCGAGGCCGGGAAGCCGGTGCATTCGCCCCGCTACGAGCGCGGTGTGATCGGGCAGCCGGCGGAAGAGGTGACCCGGGCCGTGCCCGCCCTCTTCGAACTGGAGACCGAAGGTCCGGTTCCCGAGAAGGTCAGCGGGCGACTGCAACTGGCCCACTGGGTGACCGATTCCGGGAATCCGCTCACCGCTCGCGTGATGGTCAACCGGATCTGGAGCCACCTCTTCGGCACCGGACTCGTGAGCACGGTCGATGACTTCGGGCATACCGGCGCCGCGCCGAGTCACCCGGAACTGCTCGACTTCCTGGCGGGTCGATTCCAGGAAAGCGGCTGGTCGGTGAAATCGCTCGTTCGCGAGTTGGTGTTGTCACGCACCTACCGGCAGGCGTCCGACTGGCGCCGCGAATGCTTCGAGACCGACCCCGACAACCGCCTGCTCTGGCGCATGCCGAAGCAGCGGCTCGATGCCGAGG
>JAUIGT010000125.1 GCA_030432615.1 Verrucomicrobiia bacterium | reverse complement strand
GAGGCTGGCGGTGCCGGTTCGCCGGGACGGGCGCGAACCCATCCGGGTCTGTTCGAGGGCATCGATGGGGGTGGCCTGCCGATAGAACTGGATGAATCCCTCCGTTTCCAGCAGGGCCCGATAGGCCTCGGTACTCCATTTCGCCAAGTCGGGCATCAGGTCGATGCCCGGATCCTCCTTCGGCTCGGTCAAGCGATGGCGCGCGGTCGCCAGGGTCACACAGGCCTCGAGACTCTCGAGATGGTAGGCGGCGTTGTCGGGATAGGCGTACTTCTTGGCGATGGTCTCACCCTGTTCGGTCATGCGGAAATCGCCGCCCAGCGATCCGTGCGGCAGGGCCCGCATGAACCAGTCGGTGGGGCCGGCGCCGCGGCTGATGGTGCCGCCGCGGCCGTGGAAAAAGCGAATCTCGACCCCGTGCTTGCGGCCGGTCTCGGCGATGGCACGCTGGGCGGCATGCAGCGCCCACTGGCTGGCGAGAATACCCCCGTCCTTATTGCTGTCACTGTAGCCGAGCATGATCTGCTGGACCGGATTTCTCTTTTCCGCATTCTCCGGATCCCGACCGGAGAGTTCCAGGCTGCGGCGCGCGACGGGATGGTTCAGGTAGGCATCGACGATGCCGGCGCCGTGGGCGAGGTCGTCGAGGGTTTCGAACAAGGGCACCACCGGCAGGGGGCAGACGCGGTTGCCTTCCGCATCCTCCTCCACCAGCCCGGCCTCCCGGGCGAAAAGGTGGACCACCAACAGGTCGGACAACTGGCGAGTCATGCTGACGATGAGCGCGCCGGTGCCGCGGCCTCCCCGCTGTCGATGCTCCACGAAGACCCGGAAGCAGTCGCGCACCGCGTCGGCTTCGTCGCCGACGCGCTGGTCGATGTGAAGAAACGGACGCGGCGAATCCAGTTCCCCGGTCAGGAAATCCACCCGCTTTTCCTCCGGCCAATCGGCGAAATTTTCTCCGTCCGCCACCCCGGCCGCCTCCAGCAACTGGGCCACGGCGCGGTCGTGAAAGGCGCTGTTCTGCCGGATATCGAGCACGGCGAGGTGAAAGCCGAACACCTCCAGCTTGCGCAGCAACGGCTCCACCCACAGCGCGGCCTGGCGTTCCGCACCCACCTCCCGCAGGCCGTCGTGCCAGAGCGCGAGGTCGGCCGCGAAGGATTCCGGACCAAAGGCGGGGTCGGCTTCGAGCTTGGCTCGCAACAGGTAACCGAAGGCCCGCCAGGGTTCGTCGGGATTGCGGGCGAGGATCGAGTCGCCTTCCCCGCCGAGTTCGAGGGCCAGCCGGGTGATGCGTTCGGTCAGCTTCCCGGGCGGGGAATACGAGAGGGCCGAGAGGGTCAGCTGGTGCGCCGCCTGGGCCAGCTCGCGTCGGTAGAGCTTGATCGCCTGGGCGCGCAGTTCAGCGAGGGTGTTGCGGGTGACCTCGGCGGTGACGAAGGGATGCCCGTCCCGGTCTCCGCCGATCCAGAGACCGAAACGAACGCGGGGTCCGCTGCCCGCCCTCCGGAGGATCTCCGGATCGAACCCGGCGTGTTTCCAGGCCCAGGCCAGGTGGCGGTCGAGTAGATCGATAACCTCCGGGAAGACTTCGCGAAGGTAGAAGAGGGCGTTGCGGAGTTCGCGCTGCACAGTGGGCCGCTCGACATGGATCTCGCCCGTCGTCCAGAGCGCTTCGAGCGCGGCGAGAACGTCGTCCTTGACCCGATCGCGTTCCTGTCGCGTGTGGGACGGGTCCTCCAGACTGAGAAGACGGTCGTAGAGATCGCGGTGTCGCTCGCGGACCGAGGGTCGCTTGGCCTCGGTCGGATGCGCGGTGAAGACCGGCTCGACGCGGACCGAGCCGAGGATGTCGGCGATCGCTTCCTGGTCGAGTCCCTCATCGCGAAGGGTGGCCAGGCATTCCGGCCAGAGGCCGCGTTCCGCCTCGGGTCCGAGCAGGGATTCGCGTCGCCGGCGCGTCCGTTGCGCCACCTGGTCCTCGATCATGTCCAGCAACTGGAAGGCGATCGAGTAGACCTGGGCGGTGTCGCCGGCATTGCCGGTCACATCTCCCCCGTCCCCGGCGCCTTCGAGCCAGGGAAGAGCGCGGGCCAATTCGGGTCGCGCCGCCGACTCCAGGACATCGTGAAGAGCGGTCATGATTTCCCGGACCTCGGCATCGAGGGAGGCCAGGCCGGCGGTGATCACTTCCCGCGCCTGGACGGGCGCGGTGGCATCGGAAGACGGGGTGGGGTCGGGCGTCATGGCTGGATCGGGAAGATGGCGGAAGGGGAAACGAAGAACCGGGCCCGGAGGATGCGCGAACACCTCCGGGCCAGCTCCCCAAAACGGGAACATCATCCGGCCTTTCCCGCAAGCAAGGCAGCAGGAAGCCTGCCTTTCCGCCGCTCGGGAACCCGGTCACTCGACCACGAAGTCCTTCTCGAACAAGCGGACGCGCAGTCCGGCGCCGCGCCAGGCGGTCAGCCAGATCTCGCCGGGTCGTCTTTCGAAGACATAAGGATAGGAAACCTCGCCGCGGGGATATTTCCCGTCGGGGCCGGGTTTCACCGTGGCGATCACGGCCGGCTCGGTCCAGGTTCTCCCATCGTCTTCGGAGAAGGCGATCGAGAGTTCCTGTCGGTTGTTGGAGGTGACCGCCCCACTGCGCTGCCAGTCGCCACCATAGGCCGGGAATTCCTCGGTGCCCTCATGGTAGAATCGATTCCAGGCGAGGAAGATCCGACCGCTGGCGAGGCGCTCGAGAATCGGCGGCGCGGTGGCCGCATCGAGGGTGGTCGGGCCGATGGGGTGCCAGTGACGGCCGCTGTCTTTCGAGATGGCCTGCCAGAGTCGGCCCCAGTTGGTACGGATCAACATCCAGACTTGGTCGTCCTCGTCGCGCTGGACGATCGAGGCCTCGATGGCGCCGTCGTGATGTCCGATCCCGCCGAGGTCGAGGATATTGCTCCGCTCCCAGGATCGGCCCTGGTCGGACGACGCGTAGGTGACCACCGCGTGGCGGCCGGGGTCATGCAGCATCATCTGGCTGGTGAAGATCACGGTCCCGTTTCTGAGCTGGATGAGATCGCGAACGGCCCCGGTCCAGGCGTCGTGCATCTTCTGCGGCTCTTCCCACGTGCGGCCGCCGTCATGGCTGCGAACGACGTAATTGGGCAGGGTAGCTCCGGGCGAGTCGTGGATCTCTGGCTGCCAATTCCAACCCGCCCTCTCGACGAGGTTCATGAAGGATACGATCACCGTTCCCTCGCGAGTGACCCCGAGGGCTCGCTCGTAGCTGATCCGGAACTTGTCGGGCTCGGTAAAGATCGGGATCCTTTTCCAGGTCGCGCCGTCATCCGCCGAGATCATCGCGTGTCTGGCGTCATCGGAATTTTCCACCGTGATCAGGTTTCCGTCCGGCAGGATACCGAAAGGCCCCAGCGAGAGGCCTTCCATCCACTCGGCCGCCTCGTGAATGCGGTAGGCATCTCCTCCCGCTTTGCCCCATTCCGCGGAGGCGAGTTGCGCCCGGGCGCTGGTCGAGACCAGGAAGATGAGCAGACAGACAACCACCGAGGCGAGATTGGTCGGGAGGGAGCGCATGCCGAATGATGGTTCAGTTCAGGAGGCGGACTCAATGGAAAAGCGCTACGCGAATCCGAACGGAAACCGTTCAGTTTCCCTGTTCTTGCTCAGACTACGGCTTCTCTCACAACACCATGTCCGCTTCTCCGCTGATTTTGATGGCGGCTGGCATGCAGCGTTCGTGAGAGCCCCGGAGCGTCGATCGGAATGATACCAAATCCAAGAAATCACCTGACGATTCAGGGAAGACAAGAAAGGGGATTCAGCCTTCGGCGTTTCTCGGAGATTCGGGTCGGTTCTCCCCGGTTGCTTCGTTGCTCGTCGGTTGCGATGCCCGCATCGCGCCCTCCTCGCGCCTTGCCCCGGAAAAAACCACCTCCGAAAATCGTCAGGTTTTTTCTCGGAAATGGTATGACAGGATGCAAGGTCTACGCAGCTGCCCAAATGGTCCGGCTCTTCAGGCTTTGGGACACAGTCACCTGGTTGGCACGGACTTGGCCTCGTTCTTCGGCATCTCGATTCGAAAATGGGGATCGGTTTATACCGATCCTTTCCGCAGGCCGCGTCTACACTGAGCCGTTTCCATGAGACTCACCTGGCACAGCCCGATCATCGATCTGCTCTTTCACCTGCTCATCGCGGTGATGGGAGGTGCCCTGGCGTTTCGTGCCTGTCTCTACAGCATCGGATTCGGAAGCGGACCCGGCTTTGCGATCCCGGCGGGGGTCGTCACCGGGCTGATGGCTTTCATTTTCTCACTGGCGCTCGCCGATATGGCGGACAGCGAAAAGGGACAGCGGTGGGTGCAACTCGTGATCGTGGGATTTCTCCTCGCGGTGCACCTCGTCTCGTTCGGGTTGCGATAGTCGGAGAGTAGAGCACCGGGAACGGTCCCTTCGCTCAGCGCCTCTGGAAACCCTTGCCCACCACCGGGAGTTGGGTTCGGTGGATCCAGAGGACGATCGCGCTGCCGATCCAAACGACCACGGCGAGAGCGAACAACAGGCCGCCATCGTCCCGCACCTCGATTCCTAGCGAGGTGAGATGGAAGAAGATCGCTCCCGAGATGACTCCCAGCGACAACAAGGCTCCCACCGCGACCATCCCGGGGAGGAACAGGAGGACGGCGGCGATCAGTTCGACCACTCCGGACCCGATTCGACCCGCGGGCTCCTGTCCGAGCGATTCGAAGATGTAGACCGATTCCGGTGCCGCCGTGAACTTGAAGAAGAGAGTCTGGAGAAGGATCACCGCCACCACGAGACGGGATATCCAGCTCACGATGGCCAGTGGCTGGGACAGGGAGACGGTGTTCATGACGAAGCTGGGTCGGCGGGAGCGAAGAGATCGTTCCTTGGAATCGTGGTTTGTTTTCCGGAGCGTGGCTTCTCGTGACTCAGTGGAACATCTCCAGTTGCGGCGAGTTTGCGTCCTCTCCACCCCGCCCCCCCAGCGGGACAAAGCGCACTCCGGCGCCGATGAGGCGGACGGTTCTTCCCTCGCCCCGTTCCCACGCCTCCCGGAGGAGCGATTCGAAGAGGCTGGGGTCCACGAGGTTCGTGGCTCGCTGGGCGGTGGTGGTGGAGAAATCGTTGAACTTCAGTTTCACGAACCCCTCGCGGATCGTCCGGTCCTGGTGCTTGGCGTCCACATCGTCCCGCAGTTCATCGACCAATTCCTCGAGTTTGCCGAGTCCTTCGACTGGTGACACCAGGTCCTCCGAGAAAGTTCGCTCATTGCTGACCGACTTCCGTTCCCGGTGGGGATTGACCCGACGGTGGTCGATTCCGCGGCAGAGATCGTGCAGTTCGTGGCCGAACTTGCCGAAACGGTGCGTGAGCTCCAACAGTGTCAGGGACTGCAGATCGCCGCAGGTCTTCGCTCCGAGCGCGTGGATCTTCTCCGCGGTTCGCTTGCCGACTCCCCAGATCTTCTCAACGGGAAGAGCGTGAACGAAGGCGGCCACCTCCTCCGGTTTCACTTCGTGCTGGCCATCCGGCTTGTTCCAATCCGACGATACCTTGGCGAGGAACTTGTTCGGCGCGATGCCGGCCGAGGCCGTCAGCCTCGTTTCCTCACGAATCCGATCCCGGATCTCCGCAGCGATGGAGGCCGCCTCCGAGTCGAGGTGGGACACGTCGAGGTAGGCTTCATCGAGGGAAAGCGGTTCCACGAGATCGGTGAATTCCGTGAAAATCTTGCGAATTCGCGCCGACTCCGCCCGGTAGAGATCGAAACGCACCGGCAACATGACCAGGTTCGGGCAAAGACGCTGCGCCTTGAAGCTCGGCATCGCGGAGCGGCAACCGTATTTCCGCGCTTCGTAGTTGCAGGTGGTCAAAACGCCCCGCCCGCTGCTCCCGCCCACGGCGACCGGCTTGCCCGCCAATTCCGGCCGCTCCCGCATCTCGATGGCCGCATAGAAGCAATCCATATCGACATGGATGATCTTGCGGATTGAGGAGGCCATCGATCCAAATGATTGGGAGGAAGTGGAGTGGGATCACGATCGCCAGATATTCCACCAGGGTCTTTGCTTCTTCTTTGCCCGTGCTGGCTGGAATTCGGAAACGGGCGCCTTCATTTCTCCGCTCTTTTCGGGAAAGTGCCGACCCGATGGCTCTTGAAAACCGGCGATCCAAGTCGGGACGTCCGGCGCCAACCGAATGATTCCCGAAAGAGTCTCATCCATCGGATCGCAGACTTCATGGAACGGAAACAGGACGGCTCCAAAATCGCTCTTTCTGGTCGAGACGACAAAATACTCACCGTTGCCGTCTCCACCCAGGGGAATGGTGTGCGGTGGGAACACCCGGGTCCCGCATTCCATCGATCGCAGGTCACACTCCAGAAAATCGATCGCTTCTTCAGGTCCGTACAATTCGGATACGCTTTCGATCCAGGGCGATGAGTGGTCCGGTACGTGGAAGTCCGAGGGAAGAGGAACGACTTCGAAGAGTCTCGTCCGGTAGAATTCAAACAAGCCATCCGGAAGTGAGGTTCCGACGACTTTTTCGAGTGATTTCAGTGCCTGATTATCCGGGTCCGGGCTGTCCCCTACCCGTTCATTCATCGGAGATCTGTGAACTTGATTGCTGTTTCCAGACGGGAGAATCCCTCTATTTCCCCTGTTCCTCGGACAGCTTCTCCTTCACCGCCGCCTCGATTTCCGCGTAGAGCGCATCATCGGCCTTCAGGGCTTCCTTGGCACCGTCGCGGCCCTGGGCGAGTTGGCTGCCCTTGTAGCTGAACCAGGAACCACGCTTCTGCAGGATGTCGAAGTCGATCGCGAGATCGAGCAGTGATCCGGCGCTGGAAATGCCCTCGTTGTACATGATGTCGAACTCGGCCTCGGTATAGGGAGGCGCCACCTTGTTCTTCACGATCTTGAGCTTGGTGCGGTTCCCGGTGGCGACCCCGTCGGAACCCTTGATGCCCCCGATGCGGCGGATGTCGCAGCGAACCGAGCTGTAGAACTTGAGAGCGCGACCGCCGGGGGTGGTCTCCGGGCTGCCGAACATCACCCCGACCTTTTCCCGGATCTGGTTGGTGAAGATGCAGACGGTTCGGGCCTTGGAAATCATGGCCGTGAGTTTCCGCAGCGCGGCACTCATCAGGCGGGCCTGGGCCCCCACCGTGGCGTCACCGATCTCGCCGTCGAGTTCCTGCTTGGTCACCAGGGCGGCGACCGAGTCGAGGACGATGACGTCGAGGGCATTGGAACGGACGAGCGTTTCCACGATGCGGAGCGCTTCCTCGCCGGAACTGGGCTGCGACACCAGCAATTCGTCGAGATTCACCCCGAGGCGCTTGGCATACTGGGGATCGAGGGCGTGCTCCACATCGACGAAGGCCGCGAGACCACCGGCCTTCTGGGCTTGGGCGATGACGGTCAGGGTGAGCGTCGTTTTTCCCGAGGATTCCGGCCCGTAGATTTCCACGATCCGGCCACGGGGAAATCCGCCGACACCGAGGGCGCGATCGATGAGGAGGTTGCCCGTCGGGATGGCATCGACATCGATCCGGTTGTCGCCACCCAGACGCATGATGGCGGTCTCGCCATAGTCTTTCTGGATCTGGGAAATGGCGAGATCGAGATTCTTGGCGCGGGCCTCGACGAGGCGATTGCGCTCGGCATCGGAGGCGCCGTTCGATTTCGTCTTGGAGTCGTCTTTGGATTTGGTGGTGGTTGCCATGGTTCGAGAGCGGGGATGAGGAGGAGCAGGTGAGGAAGCGCTGTTCTTCGCGGTGGATTTCTGGGACGAAGGATCGGTCGCGTAGCCGTGCCCCGGTTCGCGGACCCGATCGGATGATTCCGGGGTATCCGAGGACTCGGTGCTTGCTTCGGTGTCGTCGGCAGGGACGGGTTCGATCGGATCTTCGTCCGATCCATTCTGAGATAGCAGTTCGACCATCGTTTGGAAACTGATTTCCACGATAGTAACAGGGAGTGTTCGGATGTCCAGTGAAAACTTGAACGTTTTTCAAAAAATCACCTTTTCATGGACCGTAGTCGAGCATGCCCTGGATGATCCCGAAATAACTCAGGGCGACCCGGATGATCATCCAGGCCGCGATGGCGAGCACGAACCAGTAGAAGATCTTCGGCGCCCATTCCGCCAGTCGCTCCACGTTCTGCGCCGCCTCTTCGCGGAAATGCTCGGCCCAGTGCGCGGTTTCCTCGTCGAGCGCGCCGGCCACGTCGGCCGAGGCGAGTCCGCGGGCGAAGTCTCCGGGCAGCACCCCTCTCGCCTTTTCCACCACTTCGCTGACCGAATCACCGCCCTTGAGTCGCTCCGCCGACCGGCTCGCATAACGCATCAACTGTCCGCTCTGCGACGCGGCGCCCGCCTGTTCCCACGCCAGGCTCATGCGTTGACCGGCGAGCAGGTAGATATGGAGGACTTCCGAAAAACGCGCCAGGCTGCGCGCCCGACGCACCGGCCCCGCGAGGGGAACCCGCTTCATCCAGGCATCGATCGCGGCCGATCGATGGGCCGCCCGGGAGAGAGAACGCCAGAGAAGGACGAGTCCGACGACCGCGAGGTAGCCGATCCCGACCCAGATCAGGGCGGGCACCACACTGTCCCGCCAGTCGGCCGAACCCCGCCCGGTGAGGTTCGCCCCCAGGGTCTGGTAGATGGCGGTGATCCCGATCCCGACCAGCAGCGCGAAATGGAGCAGCACGACCGGGTAGATCATGGCGCGTCGAATCCGCCGCCGCGCCTCGGCTTCCTGACGGAAATGTTCAGCCAGGTGGCGGAAACCGATCTCCAGTTTCCCTCCCTTTTCCGCGGCATCCACGAGGGCGACTTCGAGATCGGAAACCGGGTATCGGCTGGCCGCCAAGCCCTCGGCCAGGGTCGAGCCTCCGCGCACCCCTTCCAGCATCGCCTGGCAAAGTGAACGGGCGAGGCGATCGGCGCCGCCCTGGCCGATGATCGATTCGCAGGCTTTGTCCATGCCGAAGCCCGCCCGGGCAAACTTGGCGAGTTCGGAATAGAGAAAGGCGCGCGCTTTGAGATCGGAGGCCACGGCGAGAGTGAACACCAAACCGGGGGCCGGGGGAAGTTCGGATGCCATCAATCACGTACCCGGATTTCCCTTTCCTCATTATTTTGGAATGCTTAACTATTGGCCAGGAGACCGTTGAAAAAGGATGGAATGAAAAACCGCGAGTCATTCTGGTCGCCGGCGAGGCACGGTGAAGGAAGGTGGCCGGCCACCTGACTGAATCGCAACCAAGCTGGCGGGCAAAAGGGCCGCGGCCCGAAGGGGCCTCAAATTTCCTCCCGGCGAAGGCGCAAGCTCACCCACTCTTTTCTCCATGGATTTTTCGATTCAGAATTTTTCAACCGTCTCCTAGAGGAACCCTGACCCCCATCACCCATGCCCGCTTCTTCCCGAAGCTCTTCCAAGGAGCTCACCCACGACGATCGCACCTGGATGAAGATCGCTCTCCACGAGGGCCGCAAGGGGCTCGGACTCACGAGTCCCAATCCGCCGGTCGGCGCCGTGCTGGTGAAGGACGACCAGATCCTGGGTCGGGGCTGGCATCGCAAGGCCGGCGAAGCGCACGCCGAGATCAACGCCATCAAGGACGCCCTCAGCCGACACTCCGACGCCGACCTGAAGAAGGCGACGCTCTATGTCACCCTCGAGCCGTGCTCGACGAAAGGCCGAACCGGCGCCTGCACCGATGCCATCCTCGAGCGGAAGATCGGACGGGTGGTCGTCGGCTGTCTCGATCCCAATCCCGACCACGCCGGCGCGGGAATCGAGTTGCTGGAGAAGGCGAAGGTGAAGGTCGTCACCGGCTGCCGCGAGGAGGAGGCACGCCACCTCATCCGTTTCTTTGAAAAGCACGTCACCACCGGGCGACCGTGGGTCATCGCGAAGACCGCCATCACCCTCGACGGCCGGACCACGCTTCGCTCCGAGGACGGCTCCTGGATCACCGGCGAACTCGCCCAGGAAGACGTCCAGAAACTCCGCCGCCAGGTCGATGCCATTCTCGTCGGAGGCGAAACCGTGCGCCGGGACAATCCGCGTCTCACCCTGCGAGGCGACTTCACCAAGGACCGGCCGCAACCGTGGCGGGTCGTCCTCACCGCCACCAAGGACCTGCCCGAGGACGCCACCGTTTTCACCGACGACCACCAGGACCGAACCATGCTGCTGCGAGGCGCTTCGCTCGAACGTTCGCTGGACCTGCTGGGCGACCAGGGCATCTGCTCGGTGATGATCGAATCCGGCGGTCGGCTTTTCGCCCACGGACTGGCCAATGATCTCATCGACGAAGTGATCATCTACGTCGCTCCGATTCTCGGTGGTGGCGATACCCGGCTGTTTCCCGTCGATCGTATCGTCGCCGATCTCAGCGACGTATCCTATGAGCAGGTCGGACGGGACATGCGGGTGATCGGATTCCCGAGACGGCGCTCATCGAACTCCTGAAATGAACGAGTCCGAATCAGGACCAGGGTCGGGTAGAAAAACACCGGCGATCTTCTTCGATCGCGACGGAGTGGTCAATCGATCGCCCGGCGCCGGCTACGTCCTCTCATGGGATGACTTCGAATTCGCGCCTGGATTTTTCGAACTGTTTCGCTTGGTGAAAAGTCGTGGCTGGAAGGCGGTTCTCGTGACCAGCCAGAAAGGCGTCGGCAAGGGGCTCATGTCGAAAGGCGACCTCGAAGAAATCCACGCGCGGATGCAAGCGACCGTCCAGGAAAAATGCGGGGCGGAATTCGATGGCATCTACGCGTTCACCGGAACCGACAAATGCCGACATCGCCCCAAGCCGGACCCGGAGATGATCGACACGGCAGCCATGGAGTTGGATCTCGATCTCGGTCGCTCCTGGATGATCGGCGACGCCGATCGCGATATCGAGATGGGCATTGCCGCCGGGCTCGAAGGCACCCTCCGCGTCCGGGGCGACAAACCCATCACCGTCGAGGCCAGCGGAACCGTGAATTCCCTGGAAGCGGCGATCGCGGTATTCGAGGGGATTCTGAGCGACGAGTCTCCGGGGTGAAAACGTAGCATGGACGTAGCATGGGATTCCAATCCCCGTGCATGTCCGGGTGGGATGGTATCCCGCCCAGCATTTCCAGAACGACTCCCACGGGGACGAGCGGCCCGGAAAGGCATCCTACGATTCTCGAAAGCAGATCGTCCGGATCTGAATGCGATGCCTTGGAAAACTTCCTCGACCGCTGAAGGAATAGGAAGAAGACGAAGACTAGGAATAGGATTTTCTGAATCGGGACGTTGCGTGTCAGCGCGGTCGCTCACCCGGGTATTTGCATTGCCCATCACCGGCGCCCCGCTCTCCCGACCACACTAGGGACCAGGAAAAACAATGCGAGGCATTCGGCGGAGAGGACCACGAAAAGCGGAACCTTCAGCGGCCAGTCGAAGATGCCGAGATAAGGCGGTGTCTTCTTTGCCTCGAACCAGGGAAGGCTCGCCGGCCCGCTCATCGGCAGGCCGCTTGTACGGGAGAAAGGGGTTCTCATTCCCACCTCGCTTCGAAACCCGAGGTAGCTCCAACCAATGTGAACCACCCAGAAGTCTTTGGAGGTCGAGCGGCTGGCAGCGATCTCCGGTTTCCGAATTCTCAGAGTCCACCCTTCCTCTCCGGACCTGACCAGGACGAACAAAGTGCAGAGAGCGAGCAGCACCGTGAGAAGAAATAGCGACCAACGAAAGAGGACTCGTTTCCTGATGGGTTTCTCTCCAGCATTCATCGGTCGGTCAACTTCAGGAGCGCTTGGGTGATCGTCGTCGTTTCTTCCAGATGGCCACACGCCCGCCTGATCGTTTTCGATCCCACCAGAAAAGCATCCCCGAGGCGAGTCCGATCTCGGCGAGGATGATGCCGATCCAGGGAATGCGAATGCCACGCCCGAGCACCCGGTTCTGGATCGAACTCATGGCGGCGCTCCCAAGTTCGATCCGCTCGTAGCGAATCCGTTTCCGGGCCGCCGGAAGCACTTTCAATTTCGGAACCGCCAACAGACTGAGATCGACCCAGCCATCCTGCGATCCTATTTTCATCTGGTAGGAGATCAGCGGAGACGCATCCACCGTCAGCCACTCCGAAACCGATCGCGATCGATCGGCGGCTCGGATCGAAAGGGCGATCACCAAGAGCGAGACGATCGCAGTTATCTTAAGCCGACGTCGGACCGCCTTGCTCCGTTTTCGAATCCAGCGCGGCATTTCAGAAGAGGGAAGAGAGAATTCGCATCGAAAACTTCAATCCCATCGTCAGCAACCCCGGCGAGATTCAGGATGAGCTCTTCTCATCTTTGTCATCACACTCGGCACGAGCAAGAAAAGCACAGCGCCCTCAAGGAGCAGAAGCCACCCTATGTAAAACCGCTTGTACTCCCGAGCGAAAGGGTTGAACGGATGTTCTCTTGCGTATTCAAAGGAGATCGGAACAGCTTTCCACGGTGTTGTCCAAGCATAGATCCTCGTTTGCTTAAATAGGAAATATCCATGTCCAGTTATCACAACATAGTGAGAGGCGTTGTGAGTGTCTGGTTTGTTGTGCCAAAAGACGGAAAAGTTATCGGCAACTTCACTGGACCGGTGAATTTGCCAGAGCGTGACCAGGAAAACAGCGACCGCGAGGACGAATGGCAACCAAGATCGGACTTTGCCTCGGAGATTCGACTCGGGATCTGAGACTTTTTCCTTCATCGCTCGACAGTCACTACTCAATCGATTTGATCTGCTGTCACTCCGCTCCGACTTCCTCGGGAGAGTCCGTCTTCGCAGAGGAACTCTCGCCTCCCCCACCCCGCTCGATCCACACCGCGAGCAGAGCGATGTCGGCGGGAGTGATTCCGGAAACACGACCGGCCTGTCCGAGCGTCTTCGGCTGGATCTGGTCGAGCTTGTGTTGAGCTTCGCGTTTCAATCCACGGACCTCGTGGTAGTCCAGCCAAACGGGAATGGATTTGTGCTCGAGCTTGCGGGTTCGCTCGACCATCTCGTGCTGGCGTTTCAGGTAGCCCTCGTACTTCACCTCGATCTCGATCAGGTCCCAGGACGAGGCGGAGAACTTCGCGCGATGCTCCTCTTCCAGTTCGCTCCAATTCGATTCGGGACGACGCATCCACTTGGCGATCGTCACCCCGTCGCGACGGGTGGCGTTCACGTAGTCGATCCCCTCCTTCAATTGCGCCGCTCTTTCCCGGGTCGCTTCGAGACGGGCAGCGGGAACGAGACCGGCGGCGGCTCCCTTTTCCGTCAGCCGAAGGTCGGCATTGTCCTGGCGAAGGAGCAGCCGGTATTCCGCCCGCGAGGTGAACATGCGATAGGGCTCGGTCGTGCCCTTCGTCACCAGGTCGTCCACCATCACCCCGAGGTAGGCCTCGTCGCGTCCGAGCACGAAATCGGGATCGCCCTTCACCTTGAGCGCCGCATTCGCTCCCGCGATGAGTCCCTGGCCGGCCGCT